>NZ_JAAQWS010000018.1:0-117398 GCF_012985645.1 Pseudomonas sp. WS 5410
CTTGCCCGCGATGGCGGCAGCCCAGTCACTCTTTCTGGCGGCTGACCCACCGCTATCGCAGGCAAGCCAGCTCCCACATTTGATTTGTGGCGGTACCAAAAATCTCTGCCTCAGTGAGACCCCCTGTGGGAGCGGGCTTGCCCGCGATCGCGGCAGCCCAGTCACTGTTTCTGGCGGCTGACCCACCGCTATCGCAGGCAAGCCAGCTCCCACATTTGATTTGTGGCGGTAGCAAAAATCTCTGCCCCAGTGAGCCCCCCCCCCCCTGTGGGAGCGGGCTTGCCCGCGATAGCTATCTAACTATCAACGCTTCTCTAGCTTTTGGGGCAACGGCGCAAACAGCGCCTCGATATCCTCGTTGCCCAGCTTCCAGTCGCCCGTGGTGCGGCCATCCAGCACCCCCGCTGCCAGGTCTGACTTTTCTTGCTGCAGCGCCTGGATCTTCTCTTCCACGGTGCCCCGGGCAATCATCTTGTACACAAACACTGGCTTTTCCTGGCCGATGCGATACGCACGGTCAGTCGCCTGGTTTTCCGTGGCCGGGTTCCACCAGGGGTCGTAGTGGATCACGGTATCGGCCTCGGTCAGGTTAAGCCCCACGCCGCCCGCCTTGAGGCTGATCAGGAAGATCTGCAGCTTGCCACTCTGGAAGTCCTTGACCGGCGTGCGTCGGTCGCGGGTCTGGCCGGTCAGCAAGGCGTAGGCGACCCCGCGTTTTTTCAGCTCGAGCTCAATCAGGCTGAGCATCGAGGTGAACTGCGAGAACAGCAGGATCCTGCGCCCTTCGGCAAACAGCTCGTCGAGCATCTCCATCAGGCTGTCGAGCTTGCCGGAACTGCTGCCGCGTGCGGGCAGGGTGGCGTCGTTTACCAGGCGCAGATCGCAACAGACCTGGCGCAGCTTGAGCAGCGCTTCCAGAATGATGATCTGGCTGCGGGCCACGCCCTTGCGGGTGATCTCGTCGCGCACCTTCTTGTCCATGGCCAGGCGCATGGTTTCGTACACATCGCGCTGGGCTTCATTGAGATCGACCCAGTGGATGATCTCGGTCTTTGGCGGCAATTCAGTAGCCACCTGTTCCTTGGTACGGCGCAGCAGGAACGGTTTGATCCGACCGTTGAGGTGTTGCAATCGTACGTCGCTGCCGCGTTTTTCGATGGGCACGCGGTAGTCACGGTTGAAGCTTTTTACATCGCCCAACCAACCCGGCAGCAGGAAGTGGAACAGCGACCACAGCTCGCCCAGGTGGTTTTCCAGGGGTGTGCCGCTCAGGCACAGGCGCTGGCGTGCATTCAGCTCGCGGGCGGCCTGGGCGGCCTTGCTGGTGGGGTTCTTGATGTACTGGGCTTCGTCGAGGATCAGCACATGCAGTGGCTGCACGGCCAGTTGTTCGATGTCTTTGGGCAGCAGGGCGTAGGTGGTCAGCAGCAGGTCGTAATCCTGCAACTGGGCGAAGTGTTTCTTGCGCCCGGCACCGTACAGTGCCAGCACCTTGAGCTGCGGGGTGAAGTGCGCCGCTTCGTCGAGCCAGTTGGGGATCAGGCTGGTAGGCATCACCACCATGCACGGCCGGTCCAGGCGCCCGGCGATTTTTTCGCTGAGAATATGCGCCAGGGTCTGCAGGGTTTTGCCCAGGCCCATGTCATCCGCGAGAATCCCGCCCACTTCCAGTTGGCGCAGGGACTGCATCCAGCTCAGGCCTTCGAGCTGGTAGGGGCGCAACGTGGCGTTGAGGCCCTCGGGGGCGGCGCAGGTGAAGTCCTTGATGTCGCGCAGGCGCTGGGCAAAGTTGCGGATCTGCTCGCCACCTTCCCATTGCAGCGGTAGGTCTTCCAGCGGGTTGAGGCGAATCGCGTCGGCCTTGGCCAGGCGCAAGGCGGTGGTGCCAGGCTCCTGCAGGTAGAACTCACCGAGGGTCGCCAGCACCGGTTTGAGCCGGCCGTAGGGCAGGGCGACTTGCAGCGGGCCGTGGCCACCGTTGGGCAGGCCGGGGATGTTCACCAGGATCAGTTCGTCGTCGCGGCGGCGCGCGAGCTTTTCCGGGTTGAGGATTTCGGTGTGGGAGCGCATCAGGTTCAGCAGGATCGGCAGCAGGCTCAGCCGTTCGCCATTGACGATAATGCCCAACTCCAGGTCGAACCAGTCGCGCTCCGGCACTTCATCGACGCTGGCGTACCAGTCCTCGACCGGGCTCAGGTCGAAGCCGAAATCCTCGTCGATCTGCAGTTCCCAGCCGGCAGCACGCAGGCTTGGGGAGGCGTTGAGGGTGAAGTTCAGCCAGGCGCTGTCATTGACCATCTCAAACAGCTCGCCGGCGCTTTCCGGCAGGGCCTTGCTCTGGCGGGTGGCGATCTTGAAGCCCAGCAGGCGCAGGTGCTCGCGAAAGCCTTGCTCCACCTCGGGATGGCGCTTGATCCGCAGGCTCTGGGTTTCCTGGCGGACAATGATGTCGGCGTTTTTCTGGCCGCTGACATAGTTGCCCTGGTAATTGAATGACAGCGCCGCCCGGTGCTGGATATAGCGCTGCATCTTGCCGTTGCGTGGCTCAAAGGCGCTGAACTCGATGCTGGCCAGCCACAGCCGGGGAATCGGCTGCACATCCTCGAGCACCACTTGCGGCAGGACCACGCGGTTATCCAGCACGGCCTGCAGTTTCTCCAGCAGCTCGGCATCCTTGGCCGCCGCCGGGTAGGCCAGGGTTTCCTGGACCTGCAGCAGCACGGCCGCGATGTGTTTGCAATTGGTGTGCACGGGGCAGGTGCAACGGCTGTCCACCAGGATCAGGGTGCCTTTGGCCGATTCGCGCAGGGAGATGGTCTGGCGATACACATTGCCGCCCGAGCCTTCGCAACTGGCGATGATGGTGCTGTCGCCGGACTCGACAATCCTTACGCGGTTTTCCAGGGCGTAGCGCCGGCCGCGCTCCAGGCTTTGTTCCTTGAAGCGGTTGGCCCAGGACGGAGCCAGGGGTTTGGTCAGCGACGACGTCAGGGGCATGGCGCTGGATCAGTCCGCCAGGCCGGGCGGCGGCGCGCTCGGTGGCTTGGCGGTAAGGGAGGTGATCTTGATCAGCAGGGCCAGGTGGCCGGCGTCCAGGTAATTGAGCTGGTTGTTCTTGGTGCGCACGTCCGGCTGGCTCAAGTGTTCGCTGGCAATCACGCTGCCGTTGTTGTCGAACTGGTTGAGCCAGAAGCTGGCGTCAATACGGGTAAAGCGCCCCAATTGCAGGTCCAGTGTGCCCTGGATGGGGTATTGGCCAAACTGTTCCTGGCCGTCGGTGATTTTCACCTTTACCGGCTGCTCGCCCAGGTTCTGCTCCCAGGCTTTGTGCAGCAGCACCGTGTAGTCGCCATTGGCCTGGAGTTTCTCGACGATATTGTTCAGGCGCGGCGGGCTGATTTTCTCGATCCCTTGGCGTGGCGCCCCGGCGGCCCAGTCTTCCGGGGCTGGCCGGCTATTGATCAGCGGCTCTGCATTCTGGCGGATCAGGATCATTTCCACCTGGTAGAGGCTGTCGGCAAACGCCGAAGGTGCGACTACCACCAACAACAGGCTCAGGATACGAAGCAGGCGCATGGGGCGTCCTTCAAGCAGGTTTCGGGATGAGGCGCTCAAACAGCGCCTCCAATGTATTAAAGCGCTCTTCTGCACGTTCCATCGGCACCATGAACTTGAACAGCGTAGCGCCTTCGAATTTGTAGCGGTTGGGCTGGCCCTGGATCAACTTGATCAGTACCAGCGGGTCTACCGGCGTCTGCGCTTCGAACTCGATACGCCCGCCCTGCGGCCCGGCGTCGACCTTCTTGATCCCCAGTTGCTCGGCCTGCAATTTGAGCAGGGTCAGGCGCACCAGGTTCTTGGTCGGCTCCGGCAACAGGCCGAAGCGGTCGATCATCTCCACTTGCAGGTCCTTGAGACCTTCTTCGTCAGTGGCCGAGGCGATGCGCTTGTACAGGATCAGGCGTGCATGCACATCCGGCAGGTAGTCTTCGGGAATCAATGCCGGCAGACGCAGGTTGATTTCCGGCCCGCCGCCCAGGGGTTGGTCGAGGTTCGGTTGTTCGCCTTTGCGGATGGCCTTCACCGCGCGCTCAAGCATTTCCATATAGAGGGTAAAGCCCACGGCCTGGATCTGCCCGCTCTGGCCGTCGCCCAGCAGTTCGCCGGCGCCACGGATTTCCAGGTCGTTGGTGGCCAGCACAAAGCCCGCGCCCAGGTCCTGGGTGTTGGCGATGGCTTCCAGGCGCTTTTCCGCATCGCCGGTGATTTGCTGGCGCGGTGGCGTCAGCAGGTAGGCGTAGGCCTGGTGGTGACTGCGGCCGACCCGGCCACGCAACTGGTGCAGCTGCGCCAGGCCGAACTTGTCGGCGCGCTCGATGATAATGGTATTGGCGCTCGGCACGTCGATGCCGGTCTCGATAATGGTCGAGGCGATCAGCA
This sequence comes from Pseudomonas sp. WS 5410, assembly GCF_012985645.1. Taxonomy (NCBI): domain Bacteria; kingdom Pseudomonadati; phylum Pseudomonadota; class Gammaproteobacteria; order Pseudomonadales; family Pseudomonadaceae; genus Pseudomonas; species Pseudomonas sp. WS 5410. Next base: position 4,441 of record NZ_JAAQWS010000018.1, read on the forward strand.
CGTTGAAGCGCTTGTGGTAGAAATCGCTCATCACCTGTTCGAGTTCGCGTTCGCGCATCTGCCCGTGGCCGATGCCGATCCGCGCTTCCGGCACCAGTTCGGCGAGGTCGGCGGCGCATTTCTCGATGGTTTTCACATCGTTGTGCAGGTAGTAGACCTGGCCGCCGCGCAGCAACTCGCGCAGCAGAGCTTCCTTGATCGTGCTGTTGTTCTGCTCCATGACGAAGGTGCGCACCGACAGGCGTCGTGCCGGCGGCGTGGCGATGATCGACAGGTCGCGCATGCCCGACACCGCCATGTTCAGCGTGCGCGGGATCGGTGTGGCGGTCAGGGTCAGGATATCGACCTCGCTGCGCAGGGCCTTGAGCTGCTCCTTCTGGCGTACGCCAAAGCGGTGCTCTTCGTCGATGATCACCAGGCCCAGGTTCTTGATCTTCACATCGTCCGACAGCAGCTTGTGGGTACCGATCACGATGTCGATCTTGCCTTCGGCCAGGTCGGCCACGGCTGCGTTGACTTCCTTGGCGGACTTGAAGCGGCTCATCACCTCTACGGTCACCGGCCAATCGGCAAAGCGGTCGCGAAAACTGTTGTAGTGCTGCTGGGCGAGCAGGGTGGTCGGCACCAGGATTGCCACCTGGCGGCCGCCATGCACCGCGATAAACGCGGCGCGCATCGCCACTTCGGTCTTGCCAAAGCCCACGTCACCGCAGACCAGGCGGTCCATGGGCTTGGGCGCGAGCATATCGGCGCGCACGGCGTCGATGGTGGTTTGCTGGTCCGGGGTTTCTTCGAAGGCGAAGCCGGCGCTGAACGTGGCGTAGTCGGCCTTCGGGTCGGCGAACGCATAGCCTTCGCGGGCCGCGCGGCGAGCATAGATGTCCAGCAGCTCGGCGGCTACGTCGCGCACCTGCTCGGCGGCCTTGCGCTTGGCCTTCTGCCAGGTCTCGGAACCCAGGCGGTGCAACGGCGCCAGGGCGTCGTCGCTGCCGGTGTAGCGCGCGATCAGGTGCAGGTTGGCCACCGGCACATAGAGCTTGGCGCCCTCGGCGTATTCCATGGTGAGGAATTCGGCGGCCTGGTTGTCGATCTCCAGGGTCTGCAGGCCCAGGTAGCGCCCCACGCCGTGGTCGATATGCACCACCGGCGCGCCTTCGCGCAGTTCGGTGAGGTTCTTGATCACCGCGTCGTTGTTGGCGTCGGCACGTTTTTCCCGGCGCCGGCGCTGCATCACGCGTTGGCCGAACAGCGGGCTCTCGGCAATCAGCGCCAGGGCCGGATCATCCAGTTGCAGGCCTTCGTTCAGCGGCGCAATGGTGATCGCCAGGCGGTCCTTGCCGGCGACAAAGTCCGGCCAGCTGTCGACGGTTTTTGGTCGCAGCTTCAGACGTTCGAGCAACTCCAGCAGCACTTCGCGGCGCCCGGCGGATTCGGCGGTAAACAGCACGCGGCCGGGGAAGTCGCCGAGGAAGTCGGACAACGCTTGCAGCGGCTGGCTGGCCTTGGCTTCGATGGCCAGGTTGGGCAGGGTTTGGGCGGGGAAGCGTTCGCGGCCGACGCCGGCTTCCACATCCTGTTGGCTGGCGACCACCCGTGGCCAGTTCTTCAGGCGGGCGAAGCAGTCCTCTACCGGCAGGAACAGCTCGGCAGGCGGCAATAAAGGCCGGGATGGATCGACGCGGCGTTCTTCATAACGGTTGCGCACGTCGTTCCAGAAGTTTTCCGCCGCCTGTTCGATGCCCGGCAGCGAGAACACCTGAGTGTCCTGGGGCAGGTAATCGAACAGGGTCGAGGTTTCGTCGAAGAACAGCGGCAAGTAGTACTCGATACCGGCGGGGGTAATCCCGCTGCTCAAGTCCTGGAAGATCGGGCAACGGCGGAAATCCACGTCAAAGCGTTCGCGAAAGCGCGCCTTGAAGCGCGTGACGGCGTCTTTTTGCAGGGGGAATTCCCTGGCCGGCAGCAGCTTGATCGACTGTACTTTGTCGATGGAGCGCTGGTTTTCCGGGTCGAAGGTGCGCAGGGTCTCGATTTCGTCGTCGAACAGGTCGATGCGGTAGGGCAGTTTGCTGCCCATCGGGAACAGGTCGATCAACGCGCCACGCACGGCGAACTCGCCATGCTCGTACACCGTATCGACGCAGCGGTAGCCGCTGGCTTCCAGGCGCGTGCGCATCTGTTCCACGTCGAGTTTCTGGCCGATATCCAGCACCAGGCTGCTGCCCAGCAGGAACTTGGTCGGCGCCAGGCGGTGCAGGGCCGTGGTGATCGGCACCACCAGTACGCCGTGGGCCAGTTCCGGCAAGCGGTACAGGCTGGCGATGCGCTGGGAGATGATGTCCTGGTGCGGCGAGAACAAGTCGTAGGGCAGGGTTTCCCAGTCCGGGAAATGCAGCACCGGCAAATCGGGGGCAAAGAAACTCAGCTCCTGCTCCAACCGTTCGGCGCTTTGGCTGTCGGCGGTCAATAGCAGGGTAAAGCGCTTGGCTGCACTGGCAGCCTCGGCAATGGCCAGGCTCAGGGCGGCACCGGGCAGATTGCCCCAATGCTGTTTACCTGCCTCGGCAGGGAGTAGCGGTAGACGCAGGACGGGCACGGACGTTTGAGCTCCAGCGTTGCGACAAAGTCGGTAATTGTAACGGCCCGGAGTGCCGCCTGTCAGTTGCTGACTGTGCCTATTACGGTTTGTAGGAAATGTAGTGGCTAAGACAAACAATGCGCGGTTTTGACTCAAAATGTAGTGCCAAAATGCACGTATGTTTCGGAGGGTTACGGACAAGTGGCCCGAGGCTTTCACCAGGGGGGGCGCTGGAAGCCGCGTATTTACTGGCCTGTAGCGCGGCGAAAATTATGTGCAAGGGCTTTTGTTGCGTGGCGCGCATTGCTCCGGGGGCGGTCGGGCGGCATAATGTAGCCCCTTTTTTCAGCCCCTACATGTGGAAGGTTCCCGTGACTCAGAAGCCCGACCAGTGTCTTGGTGAATGGATCGACCGTGAAGCACTCGCAGAAGCGATGATCCCGCTTATCGGTCAGCTGTACCGCAATAACAATGTGGTGAGCTCGATCTATGGCCGCAGCCTGATCAACCAATCAGTCATCGCGATTCTCAAGGCTCATCGCTTTGCTCGCCATCGTTCTTCGGACGATAGCGAACTCTCCGTCCACGAAACATTCCCTCTGCTTAAAGCCATGAGCGAGCTCAAGCTCGGCGCGGCTTCGGTGGACCTGGGCAAGTTGGCGTTCAAATTCCGCGCTCAAGGCAATGGCCGCAGCGCCGAGCAGTTCGTGCGTGAAGAACTGGCCGACGTGGTTGGCCAGCAAAACGCCGCATCCCGTAAAGGCACTGACGTGGTGCTGTACGGCTTCGGTCGTATCGGCCGTCTGCTGGCACGCATCCTGATCGAAAAAACCGGCGGTGGCGACGGCCTGCGCCTGCGGGCCATTGTCGTGCGCAAAGGCGCCGAAAATGACCTGACCAAGCGCGCCAGCCTCTTGCGTCGCGACTCGGTACACGGTTCGTTCAATGGCACCATCACCATCGACGAAGAAAACAACACCATCACCGCCAACGGTAACCTGATCCAGGTGATCTACGCGAAGAACCCGACCGAGGTGGATTACACCCAGTACGGCATCCAGAACGCCTTGCTGGTGGACAACACCGGCGTATGGCGTGATGCCGACGGCCTGGGCCAGCACCTGGCCTGCCCGGGTATCGACCGCGTTGTGCTGACTGCGCCTGGCAAGGGCAAGCTGAAGAACATCGTTCACGGCATCAACCACAACGAAATCACCGCTGACGACAAGATCGTGTCCGCCGCTTCCTGCACCACCAACGCCATCGTGCCGGTGCTCAAGGCTGTGAATGACAAGTTCGGCATCATCAACGGTCACGTCGAAACCGTTCACTCGTACACCAACGACCAGAACCTGATCGACAACTTCCACAAGGGCGATCGCCGTGGCCGTAGCGCCGCGCTGAACATGGTGATCACCGAGACCGGTGCTGCCACCGCTGCTGCCAAGGCCCTGCCTGAGCTGGCCGGCAAGCTGACCGGTAACGCGATCCGTGTACCCACGCCGAACGTGTCGATGGCCATTCTCAACCTCAACCTTGAGAAAGCCGCCACCCGCGAAGAGATGAACGAGTACCTGCGCTACATGGCGCTGCACTCCGATCTGCATAAGCAAATCGACTTCGTCAATTCCCAGGAAGTGGTGTCCACCGACTTCGTTGGCTCGCGCCACGCCGGTGTGGTCGATGCTGAAGCGACCATCACCCAGGATAACCGCGTTGTACTGTACGTCTGGTACGACAACGAGTTCGGTTACAGCTGCCAGGTGGTGCGCGTGATGGAAGACATGGCTGGGGTCAACCCGCCAGCGTTTCCGCGCTAAGCGTTAGCGGTAAATGAAAAAGCCCCGACTGGTTCGGGGCTTTTTTGTGGCTGGGGGTTTGTGTGGGGTTTGAAGGCCTCATCGCGGGCAAGCCCGCTCCCACAGTTTGATTTGCGAATACATTCAAATGTGTGGGCGGGCTTGTCGGGCCGCCGCATCGCCGCGATAGCGATCTATCAGGCCCCACCGACTACCGAAGCCTGCGCAGTGCGCAGTTCGTGCCGATTCCCCTTGAACAGCACCAGGGTCGCCACTAGCCCCAGCACCGCCGCCCCACTGAGCCAGATCCCCGGCGCTGCCTTGTTATCCAGTACATGGATCAGGTAAGTACAGGCGGCCGGGGTAAAGCCGCCAAAGGTTGCGGTCGCCAGGCTGTAGGCCAATGAAAAGCCTGTGGTGCGTACTTCCACTGGCATGATTTCGGTCAGCGCGACGACCATGGCGCCGTTGTACGAGCCATACAGAAACGACAGCCATAACTCGACGAGCAGCAGGTGGCTGAAGCTCGGATTGGCCACCAGCCATGACAGGGCCGGGTATGCCGTGAGGATTGCCAGAATAGTCGCCCCCAGCAGCAAGGGTTTGCGACCCACCTTGTCGGATACCGCGCCCATCACGGGCAACCAAAAGAAGTTCGACAGGCCGATGCACACGGTGACCAGCAACGCATCCAGGTCCGACAGGTGCAGTTCGGCCTTGCCGAAGGTCGGTGTGTAGGCGGTGATCAGGTAGAACGACACGGTCGTCATCACCACCAGCGCCATGCCTGCCAGGACGATGCCGAAATTCTGGCCGATGGAGCGGATGATTTCCTGCAGGGTAGGGCGATGTTTACGTGCCTGGAATTCCGGGGTTTCCTCCAGGGAGCGGCGAATCACGAAGATCACCGGCACGATCAGGCAGCCGATCAGGAACGGCACGCGCCAGCCCCACTCACCCATCTCCTCGGGGCTCAGCCAGTGGTTCAGGCCCACGCCCAGCAGGCCGGCGAAGACCACGGCGGCTTGTTGGCTGGCGGACTGCCAACTGACGAAGAAACCTTTACGTCCCGGCGTGGCGATCTCCGCCAGGTACACCGAGACCCCGCCCAGTTCGACACCTGCCGAGAAGCCTTGCAGCAATCGGCCAAACAGCACGATCAGCGGCGCGGCTACCCCGAGGGTGGCGTAGCCGGGCACGCAGGCGATCAGCACGGTGCCGGCGGCCATCATGGCCAGGGTGATCACCAGGCCTTTTTTACGGCCATGGCGGTCGATGTAGGCACCGAGGAAAATTGCCCCCAGCGGACGCATCAGGAACCCGGCACCGAAGGTCGCCAGGGACAACATCAGGGACGCAAAGGCGCTGTCGGCAGGGAAGAAGGTCTTGGCAATGGCCGTGGCGTAGAAACCGTAGACCATGAAGTCGAACATTTCGAGAAAGTTACCGCTGACAACGCGAAAGATCGCCTTGCCTTTGCCCGTGGTGTTGGACATGTCATTTACTCAACTGGCTATCTTGTTGGAAATCCCTGGTCGTCGTTCTTCCTTGCTGCAAGGTCTGGGCGCTGGCTGGCGCCCAAGAGTTTTGTAACCATATGTGTATCCGTGTGGGCGAGCAACAAAAACCGTTAGCAAGCTGGCTATTTGTCATGAAGCAACCCGCGTCAGGCGACGACATGCCGCATAATGGCCAGCCCCGAAAATTTGCTTGAGTGCGGCTTCATTGGGTTTTCAGCAGCGATAAGGTTGTGTGGCTTATGGGCGGTTTGCGATGCGCGATGGTGGGCGCTGTGTTGGCGATCTTGACGGGCTGCGGCGGCGATGAGCCCCTGGAGGCGTTTGGCGGCCCGACCATGGGCAGCACTTATTCAATCAAATATGTCCGTACCCCCGGTACGCCGGCGGCCAATGATGTGCAGCCTCAGGTCGAGCGCATCCTTGCCGAGGTCGACCGACAGCTGTCGACCTATCGCAGCGATTCCGATATCGAGCGCTTCAATGACTTGCCGGCCAACCGCTGCCAGCCGATGCCCGAGTCGATCCTGCAGTTGGTACGCACGGGCGAGCAGCTGTCCCAGGCCAGTGGCGGCGCTTTTGACCTGACCGTCGAGCCACTGCTCAACCTGTGGGGCTTCGGGCCCCAGGCGCGACAGGTAAAAGTCCCGGATCCCATGACGCTGGCCTTGGCGCGCCAGCGCGTCGGTCATCAGCACTTGCGCATCGACGGTCACCAGCTGTGCAAGGACGCGGCGGTGCAAGTGGACTTCAACAGCATCGCCGCCGGCTACACGGTGGACCGGATCGCCGAGCGGCTAGGGCGGTTGGGCATTCACCGGTACCTGGTCGAAGTGACTGGCGAGCTCAAGGCCGCCGGGCGCAAACCCGATGGCACGCCCTGGCGTGTGGCCCTGGAGGAGCCCCGCGATGACCAGCAGGTGGCTGAGCGTGTGATCGTGGTGGACGGCTTCGGCGTGTCTACTTCAGGTGACTATCGCAATTATTTCCAGCAGGATGGTCGCCGCTATTCCCACACCCTCGATGCCCGTAGCGGGGCGCCGATCACCCATCACCTGGCGTCGGTCACGGTACTGGAGCCTTCGGCGCTTATGGCGGACGGCTTGTCGACCTTGCTCCTGGTACTGGGGCCCGACGAGGGCTGGGACTATGCAGAAAAACAGCGGATCGCGGCATTTTTTGTGATGCGTGAGGGGGATGCTTTCGTCACACGCAGCAACAAAGCGTTCGAACAACTGACGGCGGTCAAGCCGTAATCAATACTGTGTAGTAAAGGCAAAACTGGCCTACGACGCGACCAAGGGTTAATGTGCGCGGCGTTGAGCCTTATATAGACTGTGCCCCGGCTCACACACCTGAGCCTATTTGATCCTTCATGACCGCTGGCCGCGGCATGATTTAGCCAGGCGCCCAACCGTGCGTCCTGGCCTGTTCTGAGGAGTACGCATGGCTGTCTACAACTACGACGTGGTGGTACTGGGTTCCGGCCCAGCTGGAGAAGGTGCGGCGATGAACGCCGCCAAAGCAGGACGCAAGGTGGCGATGGTCGATAGCCGTCGTCAGGTCGGCGGTAACTGCACCCACCTGGGCACCATCCCGTCCAAGGCCTTGCGTCACTCGGTGCGCCAGATCATGCAGTTCAACACCAACCCGATGTTCCGGGCCATTGGTGAGCCGCGCTGGTTCTCGTTCCCGGATGTACTGAAAAGCGCCGAGAAAGTCATTTCCAAACAAGTCGCCTCGCGTACCGGCTACTACGCCCGTAACCGCGTCGACCTGTTCTTCGGCACCGGCAGCTTCGCCGACGAGCAAACCGTCGAAGTGGTCTGCGCCAATGGCGTGGTCGAGAAGCTGGTGGCCAAGCACATCATCATCGCCACCGGTTCGCGTCCGTATCGCCCGGCCGATATCGACTTCCACCACCCGCGTATCTACGATAGCGACACGATCCTCAGCCTGGGCCACACCCCGCGCAAACTGATCATCTACGGCGCCGGCGTGATCGGCTGTGAATACGCCTCGATCTTCAGCGGCCTGGGTGTGCTGGTGGAGCTGGTGGACAACCGCGACCAGTTGCTGAGCTTCCTCGACTCGGAAATTTCCCAGGCGTTGAGCTATCACTTCAGCAACAACAACATCACCGTGCGCCACAACGAGGAATACGACCGCGTTGAAGGCCTGGACAACGGTGTGATCCTGCACCTCAAGTCCGGCAAGAAGATCAAGGCCGATGCCTTGCTCTGGTGCAACGGCCGTACGGGCAACACCGACAAGCTGGGCATGGAAAACATCGGGGTCAAGGTCAACAGCCGTGGCCAGATCGAGGTGGATGAGAACTACCGCACCTGCGTCACCAATATCTATGGTGCCGGCGATGTGATCGGCTGGCCGAGCCTGGCCAGTGCCGCCCACGACCAGGGCCGTTCGGCGGCTGGCAGCATTGTCGACAATGGCAGCTGGCGCTATGTCAACGATGTGCCGACCGGGATCTACACCATTCCCGAGATCAGCTCCATCGGCAAGAACGAGCACGAGCTGACCAAGGCCAAGGTGCCTTACGAAGTGGGCAAGGCGTTCTTCAAGAGCATGGCGCGTGCGCAGATCGCCGGCGAGCCGCAAGGCATGCTGAAGATCCTGTTCCACCGCGAGACCCTGGAAGTGCTTGGCGTGCATTGCTTCGGCTACCAGGCCTCGGAGATCGTGCACATCGGCCAGGCGATCATGAGCCAGCCGGGTGATCTCAATACCCTTAAGTATTTTGTGAACACCACGTTCAACTACCCGACCATGGCTGAAGCCTATCGGGTAGCGGCCTACGACGGCCTCAACCGGCTTTTTTGAGCGGCTCCGGCCGGTGGCCTGAGCCGGCCGGGGAGACCGATTTCAGTAATTCCCGAGAGTGGCAGTGGCCAAACCGGGAAAGTCTGTAATCAGGCTATCTACGCCGAAGTCGGCGAGCCTGCGCATCAGCGCGGGTTCGTTGACTGTCCACACGGACACGTGCAAGCCCTGGCGCTGGGCTTTTTCCAGTCGCTCGGGAGTGCACAACGTCCAGTTCAACGCCAAATACTCACAGCCATAGTTCTGCGCGACCTTCAGCGGGTCGAGCCAGGCGTATTCGGCCACCAGTCCACGGGACAGGTCCGGCGTCAGCTCCAGGGCGGCTTTCAACACTTCCCGCGAGCTTGAAGTCACGGTGACCTTGTCCAGCAGGCCAAAGCGCTGGGCCATTTCCCGGATCGCCAGTACGGTGGTCGCGGCGCGGGTGCGCGAGGCGCTTTTGACTTCCAGTTGCCAGTGGTCGAAGTCGCACTGCTCAAACAGTTCTTCCAGGCGCGGGATCGGGCAAGGGGTGACCCAGCCTGGGCCGCCTTTGCGTGCGTCCATCTTCACCAGGTCGGCGGCGACGTATTCCACCACCTTGCCGCGTCGGTCTGCGGTGCGCTTCAAGGTCGGGTCGTGGATCACCATCAACTCGCCGTCCATGGACAGGTGCAAGTCCAGTTCGCAACGGCGCACGCCGTGCTTGAGGCATTGCTGGAAGCTGGTCAGGGTGTTTTCCGGTGCTTCGCCTTTAGCGCCGCGGTGGCCATAAATCAGGGTCACAGTTGCTCCTTTTCGCCAGGTGTCTGGCTGGATAAATACGAAATCAGGTGTCTTGGCCGTCGCTTTGTTCCCGGGCCAGGCGCCGTTCCTGGGCCTGTTTTTGCAAAATATAGCGAGCCAGCAACTGGCGCTGGGCGTCAGTCATGGATTCGAATTCGGTACCGATGTCAAAACTGTCGCCCTTGGGATCGCAATGGGTGACCTTGGCCCGCAGCAGCAGGCCCAGCGCCTGGGGCATCAGCACCAGCTTGACCGCCAGGTGGCTGCCGGGCGTGAGCACCGTGGGGTGTTGGAAGTCGATGCCACCTTCGGAAATGATCACCGGCTGCGGCGCGCCGATCTCGCCCAGCAGGCTTTGCGCCATGACCTGGCTGAGCAAATCCATGCGTTTGTTCTGCACTTTGAGGAAGGCGGCGAGGGTGCGGTCGCGCTCGCCGAGCTGGCGCAGCAGGTGTTGGGACTCGAATTCGCTCAGGTGCAGTTCACTGAGCAGGTTGAACAGCGGGGAATCATCCAGCAACACTTCCTTGCTCGCCGCTTGCGGGGCCGACAGGCTTTTGATTTGGAGTGCGATCATGTCGTCGATACGGTAGTATTCGCGGCGATCTTCTTCATCTAATGTCGTCATGGCGAACCCCAGGTAACGGTAATGGTCTGAGTGTAAAGCTGCTTACCAGACCCCGCCACCGGGACGTCTTCTTTTCCTCCGAACAAGCCCCGACATGTTCAGACCTCTCTTCGTATTTATCGGCACGCGTTATACCCGTGCAAAGCGTCGCAATCATTTTGTGTCGTTCATTTCCCTGACCTCCATGATCGGACTCGCCCTGGGCGTCGTCGTAATGATCGTGGTGCTATCGGTGATGAATGGCTTCGATCATGAGATGCGCACCCGCGTGCTGGGCATGGTGCCCCACGCGACCATCGAGTCCGGCGAGCCCCTGGGTGACTGGCAAGGCCTGGCCGACAAGGTCAAGCAGAACCCCAAGGTGCTGGCCGTCGCGCCATTTACCCAGATGCAGGGGCTGTTGACCAACAATGGCAAGGTGCAGAAAGTCCTGCTCAATGCCATCGACCCGGCACAGGAGCGCAAGGTCTCGATCATTGATCAGTTCATGCAGCAGGGCCAGCTCGATGCCCTGTCGCCTGGCAGCTTCGGCATCGTGATCGGCGACCGTGCGGCGGCCAAGCTCGGCGTGGCCATTGGCGACAAGCTGACCTTCGTCGCCCCGGAAGTCACCGTGACCCCGGCGGGCATGTTCCCGCGCATGAAGCGCTTTACCGTGGTTGGCATCTTTCATGTCGGCGCCGGCGAAATCGACGGCTTCCTCGGCCTGACCAACCTTACCGACCTGGCCCGCCTGCATCGCTGGAAGCCGGACCAGGTGCAGGGCTTGCGCCTGAAGTTCAACGACCTGTTCGAGGCGCCGCGCGGGGCCTGGGAAATCGCCCAGCACCTGGGTGAAAGCCAGTACTACGCCCGTGACTGGACCCGTACCCACGGCAACCTGTACCAGGCGATCCGCATGGAAAAGGCGATGATTGGCCTGTTGCTGTTGCTGATTGTCGCGGTGGCCGCCTTCAACATCATCTCCACCCTGGTGATGGTGGTGAACGACAAGAAGGGCGACATCGCCATCCTGCGCACCCTGGGCGCCACGCCGGGGCAGATCATGGCGATCTTTATGGTCCAGGGCACGGTGATCGGCGTGGTCGGTACCTTGATCGGTACGGCCGTGGGGATCTTCGCCGCGCTGAACGTCAGTGCTGCCATCGCCGGCGTCGAAACCCTGATCGGCCACAAGTTTCTCAACGCCGACGTTTACTTCATCGACTATTTGCCGTCCCAGGTGCAGAGCCAGGATGTGTTGATGGTCGGCGGCGCCGCGTTGGTCCTGAGTTTCCTTGCCACCCTATATCCAGCCTGGCGCGCGGCACGTACCCAGCCGGCGCAGGCTTTACGCTATGAGTGAATCGGGCATGAGTGAAAAAGCAATCCTGAGCTGCCGCAACCTGGGCAAATCCTACGAGGAAGGCCCGGAATCGGTAGTGGTGCTGTCCAACCTGCAACTGGAACTGCATCCGGGCGAGCGCGTGGCGATCGTTGGCAGTTCCGGCTCCGGCAAAAGTACCTTGCTCAACCTGTTGGGCGGCCTTGATACGCCGTCCCAGGGCAGCGTGTGGCTGGCCGGTGAAGAACTCTCGGCGTTGAACGAGAAGGCCCGTGGCCAGTTGCGCAACCGCTCCCTGGGCTTTGTGTACCAGTTCCACCACTTGCTGCCAGAGTTCACGGCCCTGGAAAACGTGTGCATGCCGCTGTTGATCGGCAAGACCGCGATCCCGGAAGCGCGTCAGCGTGCTACGGCGCTGCTGGAGCGCGTCGGCCTGGGGCATCGCCTGGAGCACAAGCCGGCAGAGCTGTCTGGCGGCGAGCGCCAGCGTGTGGCGATTGCCCGTGCCCTGGTGAACAACCCAGGCCTGGTGATGCTCGATGAGCCGACGGGCAACCTCGATTCCCACACTGCCCAGGGCATCAAGGACTTGATGCTGGAGCTGAGCACCCAGATGCGCACCGCGTTCCTGGTGGTGACCCATGACATGAGCATGGCCCGGCAGATGGACCGAGTGTTGCACCTGCAGGAAGGTCATCTGGTCGCCATCTGACCTGTTTCAGCCCGGGCATTCGTGCCTGGGTTTTCTATTTTTTCAACGGTGCCCGCGAATGTTCAGACCGTTATCGATTTTTATCGGCACGCGCTATACCCGCGCCAAGCGCCGCAACCGTTTTGTCTCGTTTATCTCGATGACCTCGATGATCGGCCTCGCCCTGGGCGTGCTGGCGATGATCGTGGTGTTGTCGGTGATGAATGGCTTCCAGCGGGAAATGAGCTCGCGCATTCTGGGCATGGTGCCGCATGCCACCATCGTCGGCGTCAACCCGATCAGCGACTGGCAGCCCGTGGCCGCCGCCGCTCTGAAAAACCCCGAAGTGACCGCCGCCGTGCCGTTTACCGAGATGGAAGGCATGCTGTCCTATAAGGGCTCGATGCAGCCGATCCAGATCAGCGGGATCGACCCGGCCCAGGAAGGCAAGGTGTCGATCGTCACCCAGCATATCGTCCAGGGCAATCTGGAAAACCTGCAGCCGGGTGAGTTCGGCGTGGTGATCGGTGAAATCACCGCGCGCCGTTTCCGCTTGAATGTGGGGGACAAGCTGACCTTGATCGTCCCGGAAATCAGCACTGCGCCCGGCGGCATCACCCCGCGTATGCAGCGTTTGAACGTGGTGGGGGTGTTCAAGGTGGGTGCCGAGCTGGATAGCTCGATGGCGCTGATCCACGTCGCCGATGCCGCGCAAATGCTGCATTGGCAGCCGAACCAGGTGCAAAGCGTGCGCCTGGCGGTCAAAGATCTGTACGCGGCGCCGAAAGTGTCGGCGGACATTGCCGGCAGCCTGGGCGCCGCCTACAAGGCCGATGACTGGACCCACACCCAGGGCAGCCTGTTCAGTGCAATGAAGATGGAAAAGACCATGATCGGCCTGCTGTTGCTGATGATCGTCGCCGTCGCCGCGTTCAATATCATCGCCACGCTGATCATGGTGGTGAACGACAAGGGCGCGGACATCGCGATCCTGCGCACCATCGGCGCCACGCCACGACAGATCATGGCGATCTTCATGGTCCAGGGCACGGTGATCGGTATCGTCGGCACCCTGATTGGCGGCGTGCTGGGAGTGATTGCCGCGCTCAACGTCAGTGAGCTGGTGGGCTGGATGGAGCGCGTGACCGGGCAGCATATCTTCAGTTCGGACGTGTACTTTGTCAGCAACCTGCCTTCGGAGCTGCAAGGTGGCGATGTGTTGCTGATTTGCAGCGCGGGGTTTGTGTTGAGCTTTCTGGCGACGATCTACCCGGCGTATCGGGCGGCGAAGATTGAGCCGGCGCATGCCCTGAGATATTCGTAGGTCTTGAGATCGCTATCGCAGGCAAGCCAGCTCCCACATTTGACGGTGTTCGCAAATCAACATGTGGGAGCGGGCTTGCCCGCGATGAGGCCCGCCCAGCTTGCCTCAAACCCCCTGCGGCAGCTCAATCACAAACCGCGTCCACCCCGGTTGTGACTCACAGAAAATCCTCCCCCCGTGTGCCTGCACAATCGACTGGGTAATCGCCAGCCCCAGCCCTGCATGCTCACTGCTGCCTTCATGGCGTGCCGGATCCACGCGGTAGAACCGGTCAAACAGCTTGGGCAGTAACACCTGGGGAATCCCGGTGCCGGTGTTTTCCACGCTCAGCGTCACGCCCTGGGCGTTTTCGCTGATCCTCACCCGTACTTCGCCGCCCGGCGGGGTAAAGCGCACAGCGTTGTCCAATAGATTGGAACAAGCACGGCGCAGCATGCTGCGGTCACCGACGGCACTGGCGCTGCCGTCGCGCAGCAGGTTGACCTGGGCGTCCTCGGCCAACGGCGCGAAGAACTCCAGCAAGGCATCTACCTCGTCGGCCAGGGCCAGGGGCTCGCGCCTGGGGTTCAGCAAGCCGTGATCGGCCTTGGCCAGGTACAGCATGTCATTGACCAGTTGGGCCATCCATTGCAGCTCTTCCAGATTGCTGTGCAGCGCTTCACGGTAGTCCTCCAGCGGCCGGGGCTGGGTGAGGATCACCTGGGTCTGGGTCAGCAGGTTGGATAGCGGCGTGCGCAGTTCATGGGCGATATCGGCAGAGAACGCCGACAGCCGCTGGAACGCGTCGTCGAGGCGGCTGAACATGGCGTTGAAGGCCTGGGCCAGTTCCGCCAGTTCGGCGGGCATCTGTTCTTCGGGCAGGCGCTGGGTCAGGGAGTGGGCGCGTACGCGGCTGGCCACTTCAGTCATCCGCCGCAACGGACGCAAGCCGCTGCGTGCGGCCCAGGCGCCGAGAAGCGCGGTGGCCAGGGCGGACAGGCCGACCGTCAGCCAGATCAGGTGCTGCATGCGCTGCAGAAAGTGTTGGTGATGGGTGATGTCCAGCATCAGGACCAACTGCGCGGAGCTGGGCTGCTCGGGATTCAACGGCGCGTTGTACACCCGGTAGCTGGTGCCGGCGCTTTGCAGGCTGTGCAGGCCGGGCGCAGTGGGCAGGTCATTGGGGATGCGCAGCGCGCTGTCAAACCAGCGCTGGCCGTCGGCGGCATTGATGCGTACCGACAGGTCGGGTTGATGACTCAGCTCGTCTTTCAATGCGGCGATGCGTGGGGCGAACAGCGCCGGGGTGTCGGCGCCTTGCAGGGCGCTGCGCAGGGTCATCAGCTTGCTGTCGAGCAATTGCTGGTCCAGCTCGAGGAAGTGTTTCTCGCTGGCCTGGTTGAACAACACGCCCGCCAGCAGCGAGACCACGGCGGTGCAGCCGGCAAACAACAGGGCCAGGCGGCTGGCCAGGGACAGGCGCTTGATCAACTGAACCGCTCCTCCAGCACATAGCCCATGCCGCGCACGGTGTGGATCAGCTTGTTGGGAAAGCTGTCATCTATCTTCAGGCGCAGGCGGCGGATAGCCACTTCGATGATATTGGTGTCGCTGTCGAAGTTCATGTCCCAGACCTGGGAGGCAATCAACGACTTGGGCAGCACTTCGCCCTGGCGGCGCAGGAGCAGCTCCAGCAGGGCGAACTCCTTGGCGGTCAGGTCGATGCGCTGGCCGCTGCGATCCACGCGGCGGCGGATCAGGTCCAGGCGCAGGTCGGCCAGGTGCAGGCTGGTTTCCTGGGGGAGGCTGCTGCCTCGGCGCAACAGGCTGCGCACCCGGGCCAACAGCTCGGAGAACGCGAATGGCTTGACCAGATAGTCGTCGGCCCCCAGCTCGAGGCCGTGGACCCGATCTTCGACCGCATCCCGCGCAGTCAGGAATAACACCGGAATCTCCAGGCCGGCGCTGCGCACCGCCTGCAGGATCTGCCAGCCGGTGCGGCCTGGGAGCATCACGTCGAGGATCAGCAAATCGTAGTCGCCCGTCAGCGCCAGGTGCTGGCCGGTGGTGCCGTCGGCCACCAGTTCGGTATTGAACCCGGCTTCGGCCAGGCCCTGGCGCAGGTAGTGGCCGGTTTTGGGTTGGTCTTCGACGATCAGCAGTTTCATAGGCAACTCATGGCAACGGGTAGCAGCAGGCTTTATACCGTGTGCGCCGTGGTGCTGGCGCAACCTGACAAAGTTGTAATCTAACAGTCAGCTGACTGGCAGCGACGCATTACTAGAGTGTCCCACAAGCGGATCCCGTACCTTTGGAGAATGAACATGTTATCGCGCAAAGCCTGGTGGTTGGTGGGTTGTCTGATGATGCTGAGCGCTGCGGCGCTGGCCGATGGTGCGCACACTTTCGCCTTTGGCGAGGCTGCCCCGGCGACCAAGGCCACGCGGACTGTAGAAGTGCTGCTGCAGGATATTTCCTTTGCTCCTACATCCCTGGATGTAAAAGCCGGCGAGACGGTGCGCTTTGTGCTGGTCAACAAGGGCCAGTTGCTGCATGAGTTCAACCTGGGGGACGCAGCCATGCATGCCGATCACCAGAAGGAAATGCTCAAAATGCAGGCCAACGGCATGTTGACCAGCACCGGCATGGGCCAGATGGATCACGCGGCAATGGGTCATGGTGACATGGGCAGCATGAAGCATGACGATCCCAACAGCGTGCTGGTGGAGCCGGGCAAGACCGCCGAATTGACCTGGACCTTCAGCAAGGCTGGGGCCCTGGAGTTTGCCTGCAACCTCCCCGGGCATTATCAGGCGGGGATGGTCGGCAAGCTGAACGTCAGCCAGTAAACCTCGGGCTCAAAGGCGGGGGCAAAGGCTGGTAGACTGGCGGGGTTTATTTAGCCAGGTTTCCGCCATGCATCCCGCAGCCGAACATTCGCCGCTGGGCAAGTCCAGTGAATACATCTCCACTTACACCCCTTCATTGCTGTTTCCCATTCCTCGCGCCGCCAAATGGGCCGAGCTGGGCCTCACCGCCGAGACGCTGCCCTACAAGGGCGTGGACTTCTGGAACTGCTTTGAATTGTCCTGGCTGCTGCCGTCTGGCAAGCCGGTGGTGGCCATCGGTGAGTTCAGCATCCCGGCCGACTCGCCGAACATCATCGAATCGAAATCCTTCAAGCTCTACCTCAACTCGCTGAACCAGACGCCGTTTGCCGATGGGCCAAGCCTTGAGACGACCCTGCGTGCCGATCTGAGCGCGGCGGCCGGCAAGCCGGTGGGCGTGCGCATCCGTAGCCTGGCCGAAGTGGAAGACGAAGGCGTGGTGCGCCTGCCGGGCGTGTGCATTGATGACTTGGATATCAGTGTCAGCAACTACGAGCATCCGCGCCCGGAACTGCTGCGCTGTGATGATTCCCGTGTGGTGGAGGAGAGCGTGCACAGCCATCTGCTCAAATCCAACTGCCCGGTGACCAGTCAGCCGGACTGGGGCAGCGTCGCGGTGGAATATCGCGGCGCGGCGCTGGACCATGCGAGCCTGCTGGCGTACCTGGTGAGTTTCCGCCAGCACTCGGACTTTCATGAGCAGTGCGTGGAGCGGATCTTTCTCGACCTGCAACGGTTGCTCAAGCCTGAGAAGTTGACGGTTTATGCGCGGTATGTGCGACGGGGTGGGTTGGATATCAACCCGTATCGCAGCACTGAGGATGTACAGTTCCAGAACCTGCGCCTGGCCCGACAGTAAGCTTCACACCCAGCAAATGTGGGAGCGGGCTTGCTCGCGATAGCGGTGTTTCAGTCAATATCTTCGGTGACTGACACTCCGTTATCGCGAGCAAGCCCGCTCCCACATTGGGTTTTGTACCTGGCTCGGGTTGGGATTAAATCCCCATATTGCCCAAGGCCACCACAATATTGCGCAATGTCCCGGCAATGCCCGGATGGTCCAATTCGAAACGTTCGACTGCCAGGTTCACATCATCGGAGATGCTCGGCGGCTGGGTCGCAGGTTCCAGTTCCAGTTGCACTTCAAATTTGGCAATCAATGCTTCCAGCGCTTCGCGTTTTTCCAGCGGCAGAGGCGGCTCCTGGTTCAATTGCTCGCGCAGGATGTTGACCTGTTCTTGCAGTTTTTCGCGGGCAGGCATGGCGTTCTTCCTTTTATCAATAGGCACTGGCATAGACCACGGCACGCCGAGAAAGGTCTACGGTATGACCTGTAGATTAATCCACTGGCGGCGACTGTGCATGATCTTGATCAGGGCTTCTCGCCTTTGAGCCGGCGCAGGCTGATGTCCGCCAGGCAGGTGCCCAGCTCACCCAGATGATCAATCACCGAGTGCACGCCGAGGCCGTACAGCGCGACCGTAGCTTTGGCGCGTTTGTGTTCGCGCGCCTGTTCGCTCAGGGCTTGCCATTGGCTGGGGGACAGCCCGCACAGTGAGCCGCAGGACGCCAGGCCAATGGTCCAGAGCCCGGCGTTGAGCCCGGCTTGCAGCAGTCGGGGCTCGCCGCTGACCAGCACGCAGCCATCCAGGCGCTGGATGTTCAGGTCCATCAAGGCTTGCCAGCAGGCATGGGGCGCCGGCCAGGGTGCGGTCGCAGGGCGGGTGCCTTGGATCCAGTCCGGCAGGACGGCGGCCAACGGCGTGGTGACGGTGGGGGGCAGTTCGTCCAGCCACGCGCAGGGGGTGCCTTGACTGTTGAGCCATTGCAGGATGTTCAGGGCGCCAGGGGTGGTCAGGGCTTCGCCGGTGGGGATGGTGTCGGCGTGGGCCATGGAACCGAAGTCCACCAGGCAGCCACTGAGGCCAAAGAGTACGGCGGTCAAGGACGGGGCGTTGTCTGCAGCGATCTGGGGGTGGGGCATTGGGACGTCCCTGAAAATAGCTGTGACGCTATCGGAAGCCCATGACAAGCAGATGACACCTGATCTTGGATGTAGGAGTTTTGTATATTTGCTGAATGACAATTCCGTCAAGCTGCCTAATCTTACACTTCCGTCATATACTGCCGTCTTATTCAGGGCATAGCGCCCATGACAGATCATTCAAGGAGTTCAAGCTATGCGCTGGAGCCAGTGTCTTGCTCAACTATCGGTATGTGCCAGTGTGTTGCTGGTGCCTTTCGCCGCCCAGGCTGCGGAAGACGATCCATGGGAAAGCATCAACCGCCCGATTTTCACCTTCAACGACACCGTTGATACCTACGCCCTCAAGCCATTGGCCCAAGGCTATCAGTTCATTACCCCGCAATTTGTCGAAGACGGTATCCACAACTTCTTCCGCAACATTGGTGATGTGGGCAACCTGGCCAACAATGTGCTGCAACTCAAGCCATACCAGGCGGGTGTCGATACCGCGCGTTTGCTGGTCAACACCACGTTTGGCGTGCTCGGCGTCATCGACGTAGGCACCAAAATGGGGCTGCAACGCAGCGACGAAGACTTCGGCCAGACCCTCGGCTACTGGGGCGTGGGCAGCGGTCCGTACGTGATGCTGCCGCTGTTGGGCCCAAGCACCTTGCGTGATGCGCCGTCCAAGTACGTCGACAGCTACACCGAACCGTACCGCTACATGAGCGATATCCCTACACGCAACAGCGCCATGGGCCTGGATATCGTCGATACCCGTGCGAGTCTGCTGTCGGCTGAGAAGCTGATCAATGGCGACAAATACACCTTTATCCGCAATGCCTACCTGCAGAACCGTGAGTTCAAGGTCAAAGATGGCAAGGTAGTGGATGACTTTTAAGGTTAACCCTTGAATGGAAAAGGCGGCCTTCGAGGCCGCCTTTTTTGTGTGCATTAATTTCAGTACATCTTGAGGATTTTCAGGCCCAGGTGTTGGTCGTCACCTTCTTTCCTGGCCCAGACCACCTCGGTGTCCGCCTCCAGGCCTTTAAGCGCGGCGTGCTCTGAGTCAATACGCACCTTCAGTTGGTCGCCCACGTTGAACGGGTGCTGGGCCTGGACCTGCATGCCAGAGCTGGAGAGGTCCAGGCAGACGCCCGCAATCTCTTGCCCGGCATGGATCAACGACACGCCGGCATCCACACGCATGCGGATGAAATCGCGCTTTTCTGCATAGTCACGTTCATTTGCGCTCATAGCTTTCATCCTTCCATTGCGTTGTGGTTTTGCCTGTTCTTATAACTCCCGGTGATTTGCGATGTAAAGACGTCCAGCGACCATCGGCATGAGCTTGAAACCCCTGGCGGATGGGAGTACCGTCTGCGCCTTAGAAGGGCACCTCTGCTTTACCTTTGTGCGTGAGCCAAAAGCTCATGTTTTGTAGGACAGAGAGGCTAGAAAGCGAATCCAGTAGTGCGAGCCGGGCCATTGCCTGACTGCCTACGCCAACCTAATTCTGGCGCCGTTTGCCCACATGCAAAAAACCAGTGCCACGCTGCTGATAATCGATGACGACGAAGTAGTGCGCGCGAGCCTCGCGGCCTATTTGGAAGACAGTGGCTTCAGCGTCCTGCAGGCCGGCAATGGTCTTCAGGGTCTCCAGGTGTTCGAGCGCGACCAGCCCGACCTGGTGATCTGCGACCTGCGTATGCCCCAGATGGGCGGCCTTGAGCTGATCCGCCAGGTAACCGAGCTTGCTCCGCAGACGCCGGTGATTGTCGTGTCCGGTGCCGGGGTGATGAACGACGCCGTGGAAGCCTTGCGCCTGGGCGCTGCCGATTACCTGATCAAGCCCCTGGAAGATCTGGCCGTACTGGAGCACTCGGTGCGCCGGGCGCTGGATCGTGCCCGCCTGCTGCTGGAAAACCAGCGCTACCGCGAGAAGCTCGAAACCGCCAACCGTGAGCTCGAAGCCAGCCTTAACCTGCTCCAGGAAGACCAGAACGCCGGTCGCCAGGTGCAGATGAACATGCTGCCGGTGAGCCCCTGGAGCATCGACGAGTTCCAGTTCGCCCACCAGATCATCCCGTCGCTGTACCTGTCGGGGGATTTTGTCGACTACTTCCGCGTGGATGAGCGCCGGGTCGCGTTCTACCTGGCCGATGTCTCCGGGCACGGCGCATCCTCTGCATTCGTGACCGTGTTGTTGAAGTTCATGACCACACGGCTGTTGTTCGAATCCAAGCGCAACGGCACCTTGCCGGAGTTCACTCCCTCGCAAGTGCTGGGCCACATCAACCGGGGCCTGATCAGCTGCAAGCTGGGCAAGCACGTGACGATGGTGGGCGGCGTGATTGATGAAGAAACCGGTCTGTTGACCTACAGCATTGGCGGTCACCTGCCATTGCCGGTTTTATACACTCCAGACAGTGTGCGTTATCTGGAAGGGCGCGGTCTGCCGGTTGGCTTGTTCAATGAAGCCACCTATGAAGACCACATCCTGGAGCTGCCACCGGCCTTCAGCCTGACGCTGATGTCTGATGGCATCCTGGACCTTCTTCCAGAGCCTACACTCAAAGAGAAAGAAGCCGCCTTGCCCCAACGGGTCAGGTCGGCGGGCGGCAGCCTGGATGGCCTGCGGCAGGTTTTTGGATTGGCCACGCTAGGGGAGATGCCGGATGATATCGCCCTATTGGTGTTGAGCAGGAATCTTTGATGAGTACCGGAAGAATCCAATTCGCCGAGCAAGACGGGACCTTCGTCCTGAAGTTTGTCGGTGAAGTGCGCCTGACCCTGTGTTCGGCGCTGGATGCAACGATTGAGCGGATTTTCACAGCCTTGAATTTCTCGGCGATCGTGATCGATCTGACCGAAACCCGCAGCATCGATAGCACCACCCTTGGGCTGTTGGCCAAGTTGTCCATTCTGTCGCGGCAGAAGGTCGGACTGCTGCCGACCGTGGTCACCACCCACGAAGACATCACCCGGCTCTTGCAGTCGATGGGTTTCGACCAGGTGTTCAACATCGTTGACCGCCCGATCCCCTGCCCGGAATGCCTGACCGACTTGCCTTCCCAGGACCAGTCCGAGGAAGTGGTGCGGCTCAAGGTGCTGGAGGCGCACAAGATCCTGATGGGCCTGAACGAGTCCAACCGCGAAGCGTTTCACGACCTGGTCAACGCCCTGGAGCGTCACTGACCTCGCTGTGAGCACGGTCAACATGTGGGAGCTGGCTAGCTTGCGATAGCGCCAGCCCAACCAACACAAATTGAGCTACAAAAAAGGGCGGCATCCCAACGGATGCCGCCCTTTTTGCCGCCCTCGCTTTTTACAGCTTGGCGCTCAACAACGCTTCCAGCTTCTCCTGGTCCCGAGCAAACTGACGAATGCCCTCTGCCAGCTTCTCAGTGGCCATCGCGTCCTCGTTGGACTCCCAGCGGAACTGCGCCTCTGTCATATGCACACGGGGTTCACCGGCATGGCCTGGCGCCAACTTGCGCTCCAGCTTGCCATTGTCGGCCGCCAGCTTCTCCAGCAAGTCCGGGCTGATGGTCAGGCGGTCGCAACCGGCCAACTCTTCGATCTGGCTCAGGTTGCGGAAGCTCGCGCCCATCACCACCGTTTTGTAGTCATTGGCCTTGTAGTAGTTGTAGATGCGGGTTACCGACTGCACACCAGGATCATCGGCACCGGTGTAGTCGTTGCCATTGGCCTTTTTGTACCAGTCGTAGATACGACCGACAAACGGCGAAATCAGGAACACCCCGGCTTCAGCGCAGGCTACGGCCTGGGCGAAGGAGAACAACAGGGTCAGGTTGGTCTGGATGCCTTCTTTCTCCAGTTGCTCGGCGGCACGAATACCTTCCCAGGTGGATGCGATCTTGATCAGTACGCGGTCGCGGCCAATACCTGCCTTTTCGTACAGGTCGATCAGGCGATGCGCACGCTTGAGTACCGCGTCCGTGTCGAACGACAGCCGCGCATCCACCTCGGTGGAGATGCGCCCTGGCACCACCTTGAGGATCTCCTGGCCCACAGCCACCGCAAAGCGGTCACTGGCCAGGCCGACATCGCCGTTGCAATCCTGCACGCAGGCGTCCAGCAGCTTGGCGTAAGCCGGAATGGACGCGGCTTTGAGCAAAAGGGAAGGGTTGGTGGTGGCATCCTGCGGCTTGACGCGAGCGATAGCTTCAAAATCGCCAGTGTCGGCAACTACGGTGGTGAATTGCTTGAGTTGTTCCAGTTTGGAAGTCATGGGCGTGCTCTGTCCTATGGGTCTGATGACATTACCCGAGGGCCGATAGCCGCTCAAGGGCGCAAACGCGTTCGATCGTTTGCGAGGGCAATAACCTGAAAACAGTCGTTTGAATGACCGACCGTGCTGCTATATAGGAGGGCAAAATCGCTATCAGGTTCAACCAGCAACGCGATCAGAATGTGGGAGCGAGCTTGCCCACGATAGCGATGGACCTGTCGCCGCTCCGTCAACGGCCTTCCAGCAACGCTCCGGCCTGATCCAACAAGGCCAACGGATCCGCGGCCTTGTGAATATCCACCGACAACAACTGCCGAAACCTGCGCGCCCCCGGAAACCCGGTGCCCAACCCCAACACATGCCGCGTAATGTGATGCATCGCGCCACCGGTGGCCAGGTGCTCGGCGATATACGGCCGCAACTGCGCCAACGTCTCGGCCCGACTGATTACCGGCGCCGTACTGCCAAACAACTGCTGATCCACCTCTGCCAGCAAATACGGATTGTGATAAGCCTCACGCCCGAGCATCACCCCATCAAACACCTGCAGATGCTCTGCGCATTGCTCCAGGGTCTTGATCCCGCCATTGAGAATAATCTCCAGCTCGGCAAAATCGCGCTTCAACTGCGCCGCCACGTCATAACGCAGCGGCGGAATGTCCCGATTCTCCTTGGGCGACAACCCCTCCAGAATCGCAATCCGCGCATGCACGGTAAAACTGGTGCACCCCGCGTCCTTCACCTGCCCGACGAAATCACACAACTGAGCATAACTGTCCCGGCCATTGATCCCGATGCGATGCTTCACCGTCACCGGAATCGACACCGCATCCCGCATCGCCTTGACACAATCCGCCACTAGGGCAGGGTGCCCCATCAGGCACGCGCCGATCATATTGTTCTGCACCCGGTCGCTGGGGCAGCCGACGTTCAGGTTCACTTCGTCGTAACCGGCGGCCTCAGCCATGCGTGCGCACGCGGCCAGGTCGGCTGGAACACTGCCGCCCAGTTGGAGGGCGAGAGGATGCTCGGCTTCATTGTGACGCAGGAAGCGTTCATGGTCGCCGTGGAGAATGGCGCCGGTGGTGACCATTTCGGTGTAGAGCAGGGCGTGCTTGGAGAGCAGGCGTAGGAAGTATCTGCAATGACGGTCAGTCCAATCCATCATGGGTGCAACGCTAAAGCGCCGAGACAGTGCGGGGCTTGGTACTGCTGGGCTAAAGCTCTGTTTATCTAGCATTTTACTCAACGTGTTCTTGGCGTGTTTTAGGGCGTTTTCAGGCGTTTTTCAGGGCTCGGTGGTACGATGTACCACCTCAAAACTGACGCGTACCACTTTCGATATGGCGACTATTAGGGCAAGAAAACTGGCGGATGGGACTGTGAGCTACACGGCTCAGATCCGCATCAAGCGCGACGGAGTGCAAGTCTACCAAGAGAGCCAGACATTCGCCCGGAAACAGGCAGCCCAGGCGTGGACGCGCAAGCGCGAATCGGAGCTGGACCAGCCTGGTGCTATCGAACGGGCGAGCCGGCAGGGCGTCACCGTCAAAGACATGATCAAGCAGTACTTGCTGGAAGTGGAAAAGGCCCGGCCGTTAGGCAAAACCAAGAAGGCCACGCTTGAAGCCATCGGCAAAATGGATATCGGGCAGCTCAACGATACCGACGTCACAACCCAATGCCTGGTCGACTTCGCCCTCTGGCGAATGAGCCGTGAGGGTGGTGGGGTTCAGCCACAAACCGCTGGCAACGACCTGGCGCACCTCGGCGCTGTCCTGGCCATTGCCAAAGATGCCTGGGGTTACCATGTCGATCCGCTCGCCATGGGCGGTGCCAGGCGTGTGCTGCGCAAGCTGGGCTACAACCTGAAAAGCCGGGAGCGTGACCGCCGGCCGACCTTGGACGAGTTGGGAAAGGTGCTGACGCACTACCAGGCCATGCAGGCCAGGCGCCCGACCGCCATCAATATGTTGAAAGTCGTGGGGTTTGCCCTGTTCTCCACACGCCGCCTGGATGAAATAACCCGTATTCGCTGGGCGGACGTCGACGAGCCTGGCCAGCGGGTGCTGGTGCGCGATATGAAGAACCCCGGCCAGAAGATTGGCAACGATGTTTGGTGTTTCCTGCCGGACGAGGCGTGGCAGATCCTCCAGACAATGCCAAAAGCTGGCGACGACATATTCCCCTATAGCCCTGAATCAATCTCGACGTCCTGGGCGAAAGCCTGCAAATTCCTGGAAATTGCAGATCTTCACTTTCATGACCTTCGCCATGAAGGTGTGAGCCGCCTGTTTGAAATGGACTGGGATATCCCGCGTGTGGCGAGTGTTTCCGGGCACAGGGATTGGAACTCTATGCGGCGTTACACCCACCTGCGTGGCAAAGGTGACCGATATGTGGGCTGGGAGTGGCATGGAAAGATATTAAGGGCGCCCGTCCAGCTGGGCGCCGCATCAATGAAGTGGCTCAAACGGCGGGTTTTAACCCGTTGAGTTGGTTGTGCTCTTTAACCGCGGCGGCGCGCTGTAGGTCGAGGTAGACGGCCAGATCGGTGATGTGGACGCCCTTGGCAGACTTCTGGCTCGGCTCCAGGCGGGTAATTGGCAGCTTGATCTGACCACTCATCACCTTGCGCTGGAACATGTCTGGCGTCAGGTGTGTGAAGTAGTCCCGGCAAAGCAGCTCCAGCGGGATAATCGCCTGCCCGTCGTATTGGGCCATAAGAATAAACGCGGTGTTCATGCTGCCTCCGAGGGGGCTCGAGCCAATACTTGCGGCAGTCCGTGGTTTTCAACCATGACAGAGGCCCACCATTCCAGTGATTACCCACCACAGCTCCTGCGATGCCACGAAGCCGAGGCCAGCCAGGAAGCCCCATATTGAGATTTTAATCATAGTGCGACCTCCCGCTGTGCCACGGTCAAGGCAATCGCCACCGGCTGTACCCAAACTGGCATGCTGTTGAGCATGAAGGTTTCGCCTGCTTGGGCCAGCAATAAGGTGGTGCCCATTACATGGGCGATTGCTTCCGCGGCTGCCGGTGGAACTGCGTTCCCGATCCGCTCTCTCCATGCCTGATCACTCAAACCGTCCAGTTCAAACCACTCCTCAGGATCAACCAGGCTTTGCAGCGCGGCCAACTCCAGCGTGGTGAATGGCCGGTGCCAGGTGCCGTCGAGGCTTTCGATAACGCAGGTCAGCCGCTCGTTGGCTTCTGGCATGCGTGGATCAGCGACGGACCAACGCCCATTGTCCTGGCGGGCACTGGCTGAAACGGCCCCGCACTGGGCGCTCCAGCCCACAACGCCGTAGTGGCCGCCCGTTAGGTAGGCATCGCCTTTGGTGCGTTTCATGCCGGGGCGTGGATCCTGAACGGCGAAAGCGCCCTGGCCCGTGGTGCTGCCGGAAATTACGGTGCGTGAGGTGCCATCCCACTGAGCCACGTTGTATTTTGCGTGTCCGATACCAGGGTCACGTGGGTCAGCAACGCTGAACGTCCCTTGCCCGGGTGACTTGACGCCGATTACCGCGCCACTGGTTTCGTCCCAGCGCCGGACGCCGTACTGCTGGTATTGCAGTGCGCCGGTTCTGGCCCGTGGATCAGCTACCGAAAACTTGCCGTTGGTTGGGCCGCTGCGTGCGGCGACGGTACCGGCGGTTTCGTTCCAGTCATGCACGCCCAGGAAGCCGTCACGGAACTGGGGAACAATGATCAGATCGCGTAGGTAGCCGTCCTCGATCGCTAAATCGTTCAGGCAGCGCCAGTCCTTACCAGCTTCGACCAGGGCGAGGCGAACCCACGTTTTCCATTGCAGCGCCGGAACCCGGTGCATTGGGCCCGCGGCGGCAATATCACCAGCCATTGGCATGCGGCCGAGGATCGAACCAACAGACTTGAGCGTCTTTTTCTCTGGCTCGTACAGGAAGGGCGGCACCTTCTCTATGTGCCTGGCCACGAGCAGGAAACGCTTACGGCTCTGGGCCAGGCCACCGATAACACCGCAATCGTGCGTGGTTTCTGCAACTGCATAACCGTAGTGGTTCAGCAGCTTGTTGATCTGGTCCAGCAGGTGCCGGCCACGGGTGGCCAGGCGCGGTACGTTCTCGAAAACGATCAACGATACCGGGTCATCCTTCCAGGCTTCACACATCAACCACACGCAGCGCAGCGTCAGTTCATTGAGGGCCTGGTATTTCGGGGTCAGGCTCATTGTTTCGGATAGCAAGCCCGAGGCGCCTTTGCAGGGGCTGGAGATAAACACCGCGTCTGGGCGCTCGTAACCGGCAGCCTTGCGTACATCGTCGGGACCAGCCTCAACCCAACCAGGCGGTGGTGGCTTGCCGTGAAACGCGGTGTACATGCTGAGGGTGAACAGATCCATCAACGTGCCAGAAACACCAGACAGCCGCTGGAAGTCGCGCAACCCGGCCGGGTCAACATCAATGCCACCGATGCACTGCCACTCGGCCTGCATGTTGCCCACCACGGGCTTGGCGTTGTTGAACCCTTTGGCGCCGCCGCCGAGGCCGCAGCAGAAGTGAAAGTGCTTAAAAACACGCTTAAGCATGGTCACTGCCCTCCCATGAGCATGCGTGTAAGCGCGTTGGGTTGGCCGTCAGGTGTCAGCTTGTCGAGTGGTTGGGTGGTGCTACGCCCGTTTGAGGTACGCAAGGTGGCGACGTTGCCAGCGATCCTTGTGATCACGCCTGTACGAGCGCTGAGACGGTATTCCCGACCTCCACCACTCATTGCGACATAACTGACCTTGTCGCCGACGGCGAGTGGGGTTGTGGTAGCCTCTACAGTGCCGCCTTGGGGTTGATTCACTTGCATGGTGCTTCTCCTTTGGGTGGTCGGTGTCGAGGGGTTGCAGCCCCTCGACACCACCTTCTTACTGGCTTTCGCCGATTGGGTTTTGCTTGCGCACCAGGTGCAGCAGCAGGTTTTCAAACTCGACAACTTCATCTGTCGCGGATTGCCATTCCAGGACTGCCTGGATCTGTTCCCGGCTGCACTCCAGCACCAGTATTTCTTTATCGCCTATGGCACGAACCTCCAGGATTGCGACCAGCCCGGCAGGGTCGTAGGCTTCAGCGTGAACAATTTTCCCGGACTCGTTAAACCAGGCTTTCAGCTCTTTCAAATGCCGAAGGCGGTTGGTTTCCCCCTCCTGGCCGTCACCGGTGATTACTTGTATGTGCATGGTGCTTCTCCTTTGGGTGGATGGTGTCGAGGGGTTGCAGCCCCTATACGCCCTGGAATACCCAGCAGCGAATGGTTTTCGGTTTGTCGAAAGCATCCAGCGCCCGCGCCGAGTTGACGGCCTTGTTGGATTCCAGAAATTTGGGTGATTTGCTGGTTTTGAGCAGGCGTTTCAGGTCACCGAGTGCCGGTACCTGCTGGCGCTTGTTGGCCGCCATCTCTACAAATTCGTTGAGGTTCACAGCAATCAGCCCATCCCGGCGGGCGTGGTTGAGCGCCCCTGTCTCGTCCATGCCATTGAGGAAGTCGTAGAGGTCCCAAAACTCGGTAACGGTCGGGTGGTCGGCGTTGATTGCCTGCTGGCGCTCCAGGGCCATGCGGCTGACCTCGGCGTGTGCCAGGGCTTTACGGTGCTCGCCAAGCGGCACGACCTCGGCAAGGGCATCCACCAGACTGCGCAACTGGGCGTGGTTCTTCGCGATACGCACTGTGCGGATGCCGGGTTGTGCCAGCAGCTCCTGCTCGTAGCCGGAGGTGTTTTCTTCCATCAGGCGCATGGTGTTGGCTTCGCGCTGCAGCGCCTTGACCAGGAAGCCGCTGATCTTTTCCATCGGCATGCGCTCCAACTGCTCGGCGAACTGCTTGGTTTCCGGGGTGTGGTGCTCACGTGTCAGGTGGACGTGGCAGAGGCGCTGGAGAATCGGCTCAGAAGCGTTCACTGCGTTGTTTTGTGCAATCAGCAGCGCGGCGCGGAAGGGTGGTTCGTGGGTGTCGTTGCCGTTGTTTTTCACGCCAGTGGAGCGAACGCTGCGGCCGTTGTAGGCGGTTTTCAGTTCGTCCCAGTCGAAGTGCTTTACGGGCTGGCCTTCCTTCTGTTCACGCTCGGACTCGATCAGCACCACCGGCAGGTTGCTGACCTGCGAGAAGTTGCGCGCACGGCTGGCGGCGGTCGCTTTGGAAGGGTCGAAACCTTCGTAATCAGTGCGGCCGACCAGTTTCCACAGCAGCTCGACCAGGGTGGTTTTGCCTGAGCCGGCTTCGCCTACCAGTTCCAGGAACATCAGCGACTTGTGGATCTGGCGGATCTGCTCAGCATGCAAAGCGCCGAGCCACCAGGCCAGTACCACAAGGCCCTGGACGCCAAAGCAGCGCCAGTAAATGTCGAACCACCCTTCGTTGTAGGCGTTCAGGTCGGTATTGATGTGCAGCACGGGCGACTGGCTCTGGGACTTGATACTCAGCTTGCCCAGGTCAAAAAAGTCTTCTTTGTTACGCACATGCACCGCCCCGTCGAAGAAGGCCAGGTCGTTGAAAACATAAGCACCGTGTTCGCGGCTGTAGCCAATCCACTCGATGGTGTTGACGGCTTTCAGGCAATCCAACTGGGGGGCCAGAATCCGTTTCAATTGTTGGGCACTGCCCTCGAACATCGCGCCATTGGAGACGTTGAGCAGGCGATTCGCGAACTCGGGCGCCGACGTGAGCTGCTTTGCCGTGAAGGTGCTTTTAATGGCAGGCCCTTGTGGGCGCTCGATACGGAAGTAGTACCAGGCCTCATCGGTCAGGTCGTTGCGCATGTAGTACAGCGCTTGGAAATTGCAGTTGGCGATGCAGGTCACTGAGCCGGATTGGCGCAGTGCCTTGTAACGCTTTTGTTCATCGTTGAGCAGTTGGTCCTCGTGACGCTGTGAACTCTCAAGGTCACTCATGGCGCGGTCGTGCTTATCAAGGTCAATCCGAAACCAGTACAGGCGCTTGCGGAATGTGAAGTTGAATTCCTTGCGTTCGTCGCGCAGGTAAATGAGGAAACCCTTTTCTTCAGCCGAGTCAGCCAGCAGCAGGTCACCCTGGTGGCGTGCGTCATCAAGGTCGTGCTCGATGCGCTCGGCACGTTTCTCGTCGCCCTCGATCGACTTCCAGCGGTGGTGCAGATCGTTCCAGTCGACCTTTTTACCGTTGGGCTGGGGGATCACAGCCGCTTTGCAGGTGAAGCCCAGGTCGCGGGCCTCTTTGACCCAGCGGCGTGTATTGGCTTTAGCCACCGGTTCGTTATCCAGTGCCCACACCAGGGTCGGCAGGCGCTTGTCAGCGTCATGGCGCAGCTTGACCAGGGCCTTGAGAGAATCAATCGGGCAGGGAGCACTGGACATCATCGACACGGCCGACACGTCGTTATGCAGCAGTGCGATAGCGTCGAAGATCCCTTCGACGATAAACAGCTCGTCGACCTCCAGCAGGTCTACGCTTGGCGGGCACCACCAAACGCCTTTGTAGCCTGTCGCACCTTCGCCGGTAGGGCGAAAGCGCGCTTTCATCTTGCCGAAGCGGTCAGGCCGATCTATCAGGCGTTCCCAATAGCCGCCTTTCTCCAGGGCAAAACGCACCGTAGCGCTGCCGATGTTGAGGCGACTATCCCAATAGTTTTCCTGGGTGAACCAACCGGCAATCAGCTCAAATTTGAAGCCCCGCGCAAACTCCAGGTAGGCGCGTGCGGTAGCAAGGGGATTGTCCGGTGTCGACGGGGCAGTCTTGCTCCAGTCGTTGAACAGGTCGTCATACACGTCCTTTATATATACGCGGTGGTCGCACTTTTCCGGCCGTCCACAGATCAACGTCCAGGGCGAATCGTAGAAGGTGTACAGAGTCTTCTGGCCGCAGGCAGGGCAAACACCCTTGCGCATGTAGTCGGTGCCGCGCATGTGCTTGAGCTGGTAATCCCGCTCAATGCGTTGGATGACGTCGGCGCGCAGCCTTTCTTTCATTTCCATCGGGACTTACTTCGCTTCGTCGAGACTGTGTTTAAGGGCGCCGATAAGGCGTTTCTGTGCGGCCATTATCGGGAAGGCAAGGAGCAGCGAGCCATGCCGCAAACCCTCGGGGATCATGCGAAAACGGTCGTCGTACCAATGCTCGTTGAACTGCTGTGCGTACTGAGCACGCAGCACCTGGAGCAGGGCCTCAGCCTGGTCGCGGGGCAGTTTTGCGGTGATGGCGACGTCGATTTCCATGGTCCACCTCGGATTTCGGGCAAAGCTCACCCAAACCCACGGCAACCGGGGAAGGGCGGGATGTTTAAAAAGGGGAGTTACTGAGGGTGAGGTTTGAGCGCGGTATCGCGCTGGTCGAGCAATTTCTGCGGGAGCAGTCGTGCCGGTACCGGGTATCGCAGATGGGCGCGGGTATCGATCAGATGCACGACCGTTCTGTCATCACCGGCACCCCAGTCCACACCCAGGTTTTGCCGTTGTTTGATGACCTGCAGTTCGGTCCAGGCGTTGTGTACCAGCTTGGGCGCCATGAACACCGGCACTTCCAGCGCCAGGGTCAGATGACGTATGCACCGGTCGAACAGCAGATCGGAGTCCACCAGGTGTTCGGCGTCATGGCGTTGTAGGTAAGCGAAAGCAGCGTGTTGCATGCTGCTGCGGTAGTCATGAGTCAATTGCTCGGGCTTCATCACGCACGCTCCATTTCCAGTTGGTCCAGCAGATCGGGTTGATCGTTGGCGGTTTTCATTGCCTGTCGACGAATGACCACGTCTGCAACTGGCAGCTTTACAGCTGGGTTTGGCATGCCGCTGGGGCTCAGCTCGTGGGTCATTTGAAACAAAGCACGCACCGACCAGCCACAGGCTTCGTTGGTGCATTGCATGTAGGTGATACGCAAGAAAATGTGCTGTCCTTCGCTGGTGCGAATACGCATGCGGCCTTGGCAGTGGGGGCAGACCAGCTTGTAAGTGCTCAATGTTTGGGCCCCTTGCTGTGCAACTGGATGGTCGCAAGTACTTCTGAATGACGAGCCGACATATAGCGGTTGTGCGCGCCGAGGATCGCTTCCGCCTCGTCGCGTTCGATGCGACCGTCGTCCAAGGCTTTGGCAATGATCTGGTCGACGACTCCGCGCTTGGCGGCAGCATTGACCGACCGGCTGTAGAGGTCGACGTTGTCCAGGGTTTCCGGGTTTGCCAGTGGGACGAACATGCCGCCGTACAAGGCTGCGATGTATTCCGGCAGATGCGTGGTACCAGCGTCCTGCTCCAGAACATGTATCTGTTCATCGCTCAAAGGTCGGCTGCCGGCATTTTCATAGATGTGGTTATCGAACTTCTTGAGTTCGTAACCAAGGCGAGCTGCAGCGCATTCGCGTCCGCCTGGGTAGTCGCAAATAACTGCACTCATTACCTGCCGCTTGGTCGCTAGAACTGGGCGTTTCATCTTCTGGTTTCCCCTTGGAGCCAGAGGCCCTAGTTTGTAATGACGCCGTCTTTGATTCCGAGCAGCACGGCGGCGCGGTGAGCTTCACCGCGCAAGCACTTTTTCTGTCCGTTCAAAACTGCGTAGACCGTCGACGGGTTGAATTCATTTTTTTCAGCCCAGTCTTTGGCCGAGATCCCGAGACGTGCGAGACGGTCACGGGCCTCTTGGCAGGCTTGCTCGATGGGGGATGCGTTCGGCATAGTCTCGTTTCGTGTGGTTTCGTGTGGTGATAGGCGAAGTATTTCCCATGTTCGTGGGATCGTCAAGTCTTGATGGAGACAAATGTGGGTATTGGTGACCGCCTCAAAGAGGAACGGGAGCGCTTAGGGTTCAGTCAGACTGAATTTGCGGCCGTCGCAGGGGCTTCGAAAAATAGCCAGTACAACTACGAGAAAGGTGAACGAAGCCCAGATGCGGTCTACCTCGCAGCTGTGGCTGGGAAAGGGGTGGACATTCTTTATGTGGTTACTGGCGAGCGTAAGCCGCGGTCGACCGACAGCATCGGTGCTGATGCTTCAGAGTTGCTGGCTGCTTATCAGCACGTCACTGAAGAAGATCGCCAGGTTTTGCTACGCATGGCCTTGGCGTTCGCAGTAGTGGGTAGGGCAGCAGCCGATTAGCTGAGGTTAGGCGAACGGAAGTAACACACCGACCAAGATGGCCGGTTTTTCAAGGAAGTTCAAAGGAGTAGAGGAATGGCGCTGAAGCCCTGTAAGTCCTGCAAACATAATGTCGATACATCGGCGAAAACATGCCCTAACTGCGGTGTGGCAAATCCAGGTGTTTCCACGGGAAGCGCTGTTGGAGGGGCCATATTTTTGGTGATCATCATCGCTATCGTCGTTTCAATGTGCTCTGGCGGTGAAAGCGATAAAGCGGATGATAAAAAAACCAAGGTCGATGAAGCTGCCTGCCGTAAGGACCTACAGTGCGCGGGAGACAAGTACGGAATTGCCGCCAGTATCTACTGCAAAGATCCGGTATCTCGCCTGGCCAAATACACCTCCCGCTGGACTGATGGCACTTTCGAGACGAAGTTCAGCCATTTCCGTTGGCTGAATCAAGAGCAAGGCACGCTGACTTTCATCGGTGACAAGATCGAATTTCAGAACGGCTTTGGCGCCTTCCAAAAGCACATCTATGAATGCGACTTCAATCCGGTGAACAACCAGGTTCTTGATGTTCGGGCTCGACCTGGGCAGTTGTAACGTTACAAAGCCTCACAGTTTTTTGTTCGTGAGCTGATGACACACCGATTTTGTGATGAACATCCGTTGTTCTCCGGGAGACCTTGACGGTGCCGTGTTGGCACCGGGCTCTCGTTGTGTGTGAAAGGAGTATTCGCATGATGGAGAACAGCGGTGTGTCGGAAAGCAGAGTGTCAGTCGTAGATGCGAACTGCCTTAGCGAGCAGGAAATGAGGTTGCTTGTATTGTTCAGGGCGATCAGCGTCCAGCGGCAAACTGATGTAATGCGATTGTTGGAAGTTTTTGTGTACGCACCTGACCAGTGAGCTATGACCCCGGCACTGTGTCGGGGTTTTGATTGAGGTTGACCCAGAGCATAGGAGGGCACGTGTCTAACGATTATCAAAGTCTTGATACAGATCGTCTGAAGCAGATATTCAAAGAGCGCATAACAAAACCGGAATGCCCATTTTGTGGTCACGATGATTGGGCTTTACCGCACGTTACAGGCTCTACTGGTGTAAGAATTCCATGGGCGTTTGGACAAAATTTTGCTCTGAGTGGTCCTGCTGCGGTGATGCTTTATTGCAAAAATTGTGGGTTCATGCGTCTGCATGCCCTTGCAGCATTGGACGGTGTTCTTGTCGAGCCCGATGTAATTGAAGTCGGTCCGCCAAAGGAGGCGCCATGAGCGAGCCGTTTGAACTGGTTAACCTGAGTGATAGGTACCCTGGTCGCTTTGATGGTGACAGAACGGGAGGTGGGGACGATAATGGAACCAGAACCCCACCGGGACCACCGGGAGACGATCCAATGGAAGCGCGCGTAGCGAAGCTTGAAACCCACGTAGAGTACATCCGTAGAGATTTGGATGAGGTCCGTGGTGATGTGAAAATCATCAAAAACCGACTGGCGTATTTTGCAGGCGCTTCACTGGTCATCGTTGCGATTTTGGCTTGGGTTGTAAATAACCGTTTTGACCAGGTGCTTCAGCTACTGACTAAGTAGGTGTAGTTCTGTCCATTGAAACCCGGCGATTGCCGGGTTTTGCTTTTTGGGTAGGGCGAAAAATCACGCCTCTGCCGCTTGCATTTTCCTCCACTCCCGATCTACGGCACGCTTGGCCGTCTTTTCACTGGCATACAGCCACCGCAACCGCCTCAGTTTCGCCTGATCCCCCGCCGTGATTGTCTTTTCCTTCCCGCTTTTCTCATCCCGGTAGTACGCAATGATCCCTGTGTAATCCCCCGCGTTTTCCTCTGCCAGATCCTCCACATTATCCTCGGGCAACTTGCTCTCCAGCTCCAGGCTCACGGTGTAACCACCGTCCGCAGTCAGGCTGTGCTGCACATTCCCGCCGTACCAGATGATCTCGTCGATTTCCGCCTTCACGCCCTGGAGCGTGTAGGTCAGTTCGGGAATCAGGTCTGGCCGGCCCATGGCGAGGGTATAGCTGAGGGTGGCGCTGCCGCGTTGCAGGCGTCTGAATTCGGCACGGGCAGCGCGCAGGGCTGATTGTTGGTCGCTGTAGGTGTGGCGCAGGTCTTTAAGGTTGTCGCCGCCACCCGCAATGGCCTCCTGTTTCTTGGCGCTGTTGACGTCGTAGTAATAGGCGCGCACGCCGTCGTAGCTGTCGCGGTCGGCTTGCAGGTAGCGGTGCTGGTCGCCGTCGATGCGGGTCAGGGTGATGTGGGGCAGATCCAGGCCGCTGGCGGTCTTGCCGCCACCGGCCGGGAGGCACAGAAGGCAGCCGGCTTTGACGCTGGCCACCGCGTCGAATTCTTCGCCCAGGCGGCTGATCAGGTTGGCGTCGGATTCGTTTGCCTGGTCGAGCTGCAGGATGGACAACCCGTCCAGGGCGCCGGCAATGGTGGCGGTGAGGTTGTTGCCGATGGCGATATCGCCCAGGACTTCGCCGAGGGTGGTGTTGCTCCAGCTGCGCTCGCGTTTGGTCTTCAGGCCCTTGCGCAGGTCCGCCGAGCGGGCGCGGATGCTCAGGACATCCGGCGCGCCGCTGTGTTCGGTTTCGTCGACGGTGTAGGTGCCTTTGTCTACCAGGCCTGTATCACTCCAGCCCAGCCACAGCCGCAACACTGCGCCCTTGGGCGGGATGGTCAGTAGGCCGTCGTGGTCGCTGAGGGTGATGGTGAGTTGATCGGCCTCGACGCCGCGGTTGTCGGTCAGCTCCAGGCTCATCAGCCGCGGGCTGATCTTCTGGGCGATATCGAGGCCGTCCACGGACAGACGAAACGCCGGCACCGGGTAGGCTGCGTCGCGGATGAAGCGCTGGGCGGTGTCCTTGAGGTAGCCGGTGACCTTGGACAGGGCGGCTTCGATCACAGCAACCCCCGCAGGATGTTGACGCCGATGTTGGTGGCAGCGCCGAGCAGATCGATACGGTCATCGTCGGTGCGTTTAAGGCTCAGGGTGAACTCAATGCGTCGTGGCGTGCCGTTGCTGAAGAATATGGTTTTGGTTTCGCTGAGACTTTCGATCACCCACAGGCCGTAGATCCGGCCACTGCCTTCGACCATGGGCCAGGCCTTGCCGGTGTTTGCCATCAGGCGCAGGGCGTCCAGGCTGAGGGCGCTTCCGGCCAGCTCCGGGAAAATGATGCCGGGAAGGGTGATGGAGTCGTCGCCACGGCCCACGAACTGCCGCGCAGGAGCGGCGCCGACGCGGTTGTTGCTCGCGTGGCGCCAATCAGTTTGGCGCTGCAGCTCCTGGTAGGCGGCGGTGGAGAGGCTGAACACGAACATGCCGAGGGTACACATCATGGTGATTATTCCCGGTCAGAGAGTTTGCTGCGCTGGCGCGCCTTTTTTTCGTTTTCGATCTTGTTGAGCATGGCGCGCAGGCTCTTTTCCATGCTTTGCAGGTCCATGCTCGGCGACGCTGGCAGGTTGATTTGATACACGTCGTGGCTGTCGTACGTGGCTGCTGCCGGCGAACTGCTGATGGGCGGGCGGTCATCCACGGCCAGCGCCGGCATGGCGGTGGCGCTCAGGGCGAGGGTGCCGGCCGCTGTGAGTTGCTTGCCCATGCTGCTCAGGGCGTCGAGGGGGCCTTTCTGGCCGCCCTCCAGGCCTTTTGTTAGGCCTGCCATGGTGAACCCGCCCAACTCTGCGAACACCCGCGAAGGGCTGTGTATGCCGAGCTTTTCCTTGAACCATCCGATGCTGGCGTCGCCGATTGAGCTGATGGCCGTCTTGACGCTGCCAAGTCCAGCCATGAGGCCATTGACCAGGCCGTTGACGATCATGTTGCCGAACTCGGTAAATCGACTGGGCAGATCCACGCCTAGGTAACTCAACACCCCAGCGAAGGCCTGGTAAATCAGGCCGATGGGGCTGAAGTTGGCCAGGGTGTTGATGATGCCGCCGATCCCGTCGCTAAACCCTGCCTTGATTTCGGTCCAGGCGTTGGCGAAGTAGTTCTTCACCGCGTCCCAGTTGGTGTAGATCAGGTAGGCGCCTGCAGCCAGGGCGGCAACCACGGCGGCGATGACCAGGACAATCGGGTTTGCTGCCAGCCCCCACAGTGCAATCCCTACGGTGCGAAGGGCGGTTAAAAGCGCACCCCCCATGGTTGTGGCGAGCAGGCGTATGCCCTGGGTGAACATCGGAAATATGTTATGAGCAAGTCCAGTCAGTGTAGGGAATAGCCCCTTCACCATTTTGGAAACACCGCCGCCCTGTATGCCAAACATGGTCATGCCATAGCGCAGCATGGCAAATGGTCCCAGCAGACTCGCCATGGTCAATGCTAGACCCCCGAAGCTGAACGCCAGGACTGCCACAAGGCCCACTGCCTTCACCAGACCACCAGCCAACTTCGGATTTTCTCGTGCCCAAGTTCCGACACTGTTGGCGATGTCGCCCAGCGTTTTAATCAGGTCTTTCAAGTCGGGCGCGACGGCCGCGCCGAATTCGGCCAAGGCGTTGGTAAGACTGCCCTCTGCGGCTTCCATCACGTTGGTCAGTGTGCCCAACTGTTCGTTGACGCGGGTGCGTAGATCCGCCTGGGTTTGTAGTTGCTGCTGTACCTGCTGATACGCGGCCAGCCCTTTGTTCATCATGACGTTGAGGGTCGTGATGGTTTCTGCGTCGTCGCCAAATAGCTTGCCGATGACCGCTGTTCTATCGACCTGATTCAGATCCTTGATCTTGTCGATTTGGGCGTAAAGGTTCTCCACGCCAGAGAAATTTCCTTCCTCATTGGTAAAGCTGAAGCTGATTTTCTGCCCTTTGTCTGCGAGCATCTTGTTGATGCTGTCGACGTTGCTTTTCTTCAGCGATGCCTGGAATATTTTTCGGAAGGCATTACCTGCTTTGCTCCCCTCGATACTGGCCTGATCCATCATGATCAGTAGTGGTGCCAGGCTTTTGGTTGCCTCCAAACCTGACTTGTTGATGATGTCCATCACGGGCGAAATGCTGCTGAAGCCAGCAAGCATGTTGGTCGGATCAACACCCGCGTAGAACCCTCGCTGGATGGTATCCATCAGGCTCATCATGTCTTTTTCAGTGGTGCGCGTAGCGTCCTGCATCTTGGCGGCGAACTCAGCGGCTTGAGTCGCTTCCATTTTCAGCAGGACGCCGAGGTAGGCGGCGGCTTCACCAGTACCGCCCAAGATATTTTTCGAACTCAGGCCCTGGCGACGAAGCATGGTCATCATGTTTTGAAAGTCGGCAGTGGTACCGGGCAAGAGGTCGCCGAGCTTAGTGGCCTGCTCTGTGATCTTCTGGAAGTCCTCTGACACCTTGCCGGTGTCGCCCATCATGGACACTTTGAGCTGGGTGGCTGAGTCTTCATTGGGAGCAAAGGCCCTGACTGCCGCCATGATGGGCCGACTTGCCGCGTATCCCACACCCAATCCAGCAGCCCCATTGACTGCCAGGTTGCCGGCTGCTCTCTGGGTTTTCTCCATCTGACTGCGGGCTGTAGCTGCCTGCTTGTGCTGGGCGGCCAGCTCGGCCATTCGCTTGCCCTGCGTACTGATGCTGGCGTTGGTGGCGTTGATTTGCTCGCGCAGCTGGCGTTCGTGCGTGCCCAGGTTCTTGGTGCTGATACCCGCGTCATACAGTCGGGAGCGCAGCCCCTGGAGCTGCTCGCTCTGCTGTTGGTGCTGCTGTTTCAGCCGCTGGGCCTCGCGCACGGCCGTTCGAAAATCCTTCGCCATTGCCCTGGTCGGCACGCCGGTCGCGGCAAACTGCTGGCTGAGGGTTTTGACTTTGGCCTGCGCAGCATTCAACGCCTCGTTGGTCTGCTCGACAGCTGCGCGTTGCGACCGCCAGGCGGTGAAGTCTTTCTGCTGGGTGTTGAGTTCCTTCAGGCGGTCGCGGGCAGCCTTGAGTGCGCGGGCGGTCTCCAGGCTGCCGTTGTTGATTTGCTTCAGCGGGCGGGTGGCTTTGTCGATGGCACTGAGCAGCACCTGAAGTTTCAGATCATTTGCCATCGGTGGAACTCCGCACCCTGGCACGCTCGCGCCAGTCCATCAGGTCTTGCAGGCCCAACTGATCCATATCAGCCGGTGCCCAGTGAAAAACCACGGCCAGATCGGCCATGGCGTCCTCTACGCAACGAGGGATGCATCCGTCTTCGCCGACTTCTGCAACAAAAAACCGCTGATCTTGCTGCTGAGGGCGAGCAGATCGGCCGGGTCCATGCCGGAGACCTCAATGGCGGTGAGGGTTGGGCTGCTGATACGCGGCACGACCTTGATCAGGCTGGCGACGTCCATTTGCAGCAGTTCCACCAGGCTCACACCGCGTAGCTCGCCCGAGCTGGGTTTGCGCAAGGTGATGCTTTCGATGGTGGTGACGCCGCGACGGATCGGGGAGTCGAGGACGACGGTGTTGTCGTCGGCAAGTGGCTGGAGGTCGGGTTGTTCGGTGGCGGCTGTTTTCATTGGAAAAGCTCCTAGTGATGAACGTGTGGGGTTGTCGATCGAGGGCGGGGATCAGACCCCGATGGCCTTGCGCTGTTTCTCCAGCATGTCCTTGCCACCGACCTTCTCGATGAAGTTGAGCAGGTCGATTTCGATGATTTCTTCGTTATCGACCGTCAGCTTGTAGTAGGTGCAGGTGGTGGTGATGGAATACTCGGTGTCCTCGCCTGGCTGCGCGTCACCCATTTCGATGGTTTCGTGACGGCCACGCACCACGATTTCCACGGCGCTGACTTCGCCAGTGTCGTCCTGCTCATAGGCGCCGGAAAAGCGCAGGGCCACACCCGAGGCGTTGACTGCGCCGAACTGCTTGAGGCTGATCAGATCGAGGCCGCCGGTTTTCCATTCCAACTGGATGCCGTCATCGGAAAAGCCCAGGTCTGCCTTGACCGGGCCATTCATACCGCCGCCGCGATAGGCTTCCATTTTGCGGCCGAGGGCGGGCAGGGTGACGGACTTAACCAAGCCACGGTAGATGTTGGCGTCGTTGAACAACATGAGGTTTTTGAGCTTGTGGGGCAGGGCCATGGCGGTGTTCTCCGGGGGTATGGCACAGGGTTAACTCCCCTCGCGGGGAGGCCCGGTTTAGCTGTTGATCTGGCTGGCGAACTGCATCAGGTAACGGTCGGTGATGCGCTGGCGAAGCGTGAGGTCTTCCAGGGGCGGCACTGGGGTGTAGTCGTAGTCGAGGGTCAGCTTGCCGGCCTTGAGGGTGTCCTTGTCGTTAATGTCTTCGGGGTACCAGCAACTGCCGCCGATTAGGTAGCCCTGGGCAATCCACTCGCGGAACTTGGCGTTAACGCCCTCGATGATGTCCCGCACCAGGGAGGCGTGCATGGGCTTGTCGACCGCCCACATGTGCGCCTCGGCCATGGTGTCGGCAAGGATCTGCGCGGTACGGGTGTAGTTTTCAAAGGCGAACAGCGGATCGTCGCTGCACGTACGGCTGCCCCAGAAGCGGAAGCCGCCCTCGTTGATCAGCGTGGTGACTTCGTTGCTGTTGAGGTAGTTGGCATCGGTGGCCGGGTTTTGCAGATCCCAGAACACGTCGGCGCTGATGCCGGTCACGCCATTGACGGCGACGTTGGAGATGGTCTTGTGCCAGCCGATTTCCTGATCGATCTTGGCCCGCAGGCCCAGGGCGCGTGCCACTGCCGAGGCGGTGATGGTCGCATTGGTGACGGTGCTCCAGTTCTGGAACTCCGGCCAGATCACCATCACTTCACGGGCGCCGAAGCTTTCGCGGTAGGCGACCACTTCTTCCTTGGTTTTGCAGTCCCAAGCACTGACGTAAGCAAAGGCGCGCAGGTCCTTGGCAATCGACACCAGGGCGGTGGCCACCGGTTGGCTGTCGAGACCAGGCACGCCGAGAATGCGCGGCGTCATGCCCACGCGGGCCTTGGCGGCGAGCAGGGCTTTCATGCCGGTGTACTTGCCATCGGCGGTGGTGGTGCCGATCAGGGCGCTGGTGGTGGCGGCTTCGTCGGCGCCTTCCTTGACCCGCACCACGATGGTGTAGGGCTTGGTCTGGTCGGCGATGGCTTGCAGGCTGGATGCCAGGGTGCCTTTGACGCCGGCTTTGGCAATGGCGCTTTGCACATTGGTCAGCAGTACCGGGGTGTCCAGCGGAAACATCAGTGGATCTGCATCTTCAGCCGTACAAACCAGGCCGATGACTGCGGTGGAGATGGTGCGGATGGGGCGGGTGCCGTCGTTGAGTTCGATGACCCGCACGCCGTGGAGATAGTCTGAACCGGCCATGGGTGGTTGCCTGCGCTGTGATGGAATGACAGTGCACAGGCTGCCGCGCGCGCGCCGGTTGGGCGAGCGCGGCGGGTTGTAGGGAAGGGGATTACAAAGTCTAAGACGGCGTGCGCGGAATTTCTCCGCGCCTATTCTGCTTGGGCAGCAAGCCAGTCCGGTGGAGTCGGGCGCAGCTCGGCGGCTGGAAAGCCTTCTGCTGTCGGCCAATCCCGCAAGGACTGCCTGTACCTCAGCAGCTCTGAAAATTGCTCAGGCGTAATCTGGGTTTCCTGACCCATGTCCACCTCGTCACGATGGCGGGTGACTATCCACTCACTGGTGGATATCACCTGGTCTCGCCAGCGCCGTTCCGTTTCGGCCAGTTGCTCACTGGTTGGGAGCAGGGCCGGCGCGGCAATCGGTAGCCCTTCTTCGTCAGGAACAACCCGGCCACCTTCCTGCCGGACCCGCGACATTCGCTCGAACACTTCGACCGACACCTCGCGTACGTAATACGGTATCGAACAGTCATCGCTGCCAGGTTCCCCATGGATGTCTGATCGGAAAAAGGTAGTCGTTGAAGGACTGAAATAAAATTTCATGCATTACCTCCCTATTGCGAGTATGCGGAAACGACCCTCGGGCGAGAAGTTCCCGCCGGCACTGATCGCAAACCGATCCTTGGTGACGTCACCGACGACGAGGCCGCTGTTGTTTGCATACCCCCCGTATGTGCCGCTATGAAGAATCGGGAAAACGCCAAGGCATTCGTTTGGAAATGACACGGGGAAAAAACGATAGTCAGTCGCGCTCACGCTTTCTGTTGATTCGAACACCTGCTCTATCCAGCCATTCGGGAGGCGAAGGATTCCGTTTCCAGCAGAACTCGTTACCGTCGCGTTTGCAGATGTCCACAGCGGAGCGGAGCTAAAAGTAATCGGGCCAACTCCCGGTGGTGCAGTTCGAACAAACGCCACCCCGTTTTGAACGGCGATGCATGCCGCTGGTAGAGCTTCGTTATGACGTACCCAGTCAGCACCATTCCAGTAACAGTTTTGAGCCAAGGAGGACTCAAGAGCGGACGTCACAAGCGCAAAGGCCTCGCCATGAATATCAATGTTCCCACCTGTCAGCGGGTTTACATTGCGTATCGCGTCAAGAATTCCGTAGTCCGCCAGGAAGTGCCCTTTGTCGGCCTTTGCATTCAACCTGTAGTCAACATCCACGACACGGTACGCATCCAAGATGCCGTAATCAGCTAACTTCGTGCCCTTGTTCGCCTTGCCGGCCAACGCATTGGTCATGGTGGTAGCGAAGTTCGGGTCGTCCCCCAGCGCTGCTGCCAGCTCGTTCAGCGTGTCCAGTGCGCCCGGTGATGAATCGACCAATGCGGCCAGTGCAGCAGCGACAAAGGCAGTGTTGGCTACCTGGAGCGTATTTGTTCCCGGCGCAGCTGTAGGCACCGTGGGAATACCCGTCATCGCCGGGCTGTTCAAGTTGGCCTTGGTCGCTAACGAGGCGGTGACGGTGGTCGCGTATGTATTGATCGAGGCCCAGACGAACGCAGCGTTTGCCAATTCGCCGAAATTGCTACCAGGGGGCGCTGTAGGCGCCGTAGGGTTCCCGGTGAAATTAGGGCTCGCCAAGTTCGCTTTCAACGCGGGATTAAAGTTCCCATCGTGGAAGACGGTGCGCCACACATAAGAGCCATTCGGCAACACTCGCCGAAAAGAAAGAACATCCATACCGCCTGAAACGTCACCGGCAATATCGAGTGCGGAATTTGCCC
The DNA here is from genome assembly GCF_012985645.1 of Pseudomonas sp. WS 5410. NCBI lineage: Bacteria > Pseudomonadati > Pseudomonadota > Gammaproteobacteria > Pseudomonadales > Pseudomonadaceae > Pseudomonas > Pseudomonas sp. WS 5410. The sequence continues at coordinate 47,127 of NZ_JAAQWS010000018.1, forward strand.
CCGGATATTTTATCCGTAGAAACACCCCCCAACCGGAGGACGGTGGCTTATCCGTGGTTTCACTTGTGTACGTTCCTACGGTGGTTTTTGCTATATCCGCGATAGCCCCTGCAGTTCCAAATTGTGGCGTGGAGCTGATCGCGTCCTCGATACCGTGACCCTTGAGCGTTGTGGGGTTGCTGCCCGAGACCACAACTCCATGCTTATCGATGGTGACTTGTTGATAAGTCCCCGGTGCTTTGTTACCAGGCAGCACCGCGTCAATACTTAGCTCAACGTATTCGCGGGTAGCGAGCACTACCGCCGGATCAATCTTCAGCACGATGTTGGCGAGGCTGGAAACGATCAGATTCATCCGAATAATCTGTGTCCGGCCAGATCCTTGCGTCAGCAACGGCTTGAAGGTTGGCGCGCAGTTGGCGACGGCCACTAGATCGCCGTCCGTGTCGTAGAGGCCGATCTCTCGAATCCAGAAACCGCCGACGTTTTCCGGGATAACCTGCTCGGCGATGATGATGCCGGCGTTTTTCGGGTCTGGCTTGAGCTGGTTGAGCGGCGCGCGGCGTCGCTCGTTTATCAGCTTGGTTTGCAGGCGGTCGGGGAATGGGTCGGTGCCATTGGCATCACCCACGCCCATCTGTGCGAACGTCCAGGGGATGCCGAGGGCGTCCGCGTTCGCCTGCTTGGCCTCGCCGATGGCCGTAAGAATGGCTTGAAACTGGCTGTTCTGGTCGATCATGGGAGGATGTCCATCGTATCAATGTGATGTTCGCGACCGCCCAGGCGCAGATAGCCGCTGACTTCGATGTCGCGTTGGGTCGGTGGGTAAACGCTGAGTTCATCGCCTTCGCTGACGCAGGCGCCGATATAGAAGCTGCCGGTGGTTTCCAGGCTGATGGCCAGGCCGGTGAGGTGGCGGCTGCGGGGTTTGGCGTCATCGATCAGGAAGGTCAGTTCCTGATACATCTCTTCGGTGATGCCGGTGTCCAGCACGCCGACCTTGAGCTTGAAGGTACCCGGTACGCCGGCCGGCACGTCCTCCCACCACTGGATGATTTCGATCAGATAGCCCAAGGGCTCGACCACGCGCCGCAGCGCGCCGATGGTGCCTTTGCGCGAATGGATGTAGTACGCAGCACGGATGGCTGCGCGCTTGGTCGATTCCGACCAGGTGCTGTCCCAGCGGTCGACCGAAAACGACCAGGCCAGGTACGGCAACACAGCGAGCGGGCACAGGTTCGGGTTCCATAGCAGACGAATCGGAATGGGTACCCGTTGGATCTGCGCCAGTGCCACGGCCGCGTCACGCTCCAACTGCGTCGAGTTGCCGGGTAGCAGGTGTTGGGTGCCCATCACTCAACCCCAACCGATAATTTAATGTCGGTACAAAACGGCGCCTGATAAGGCGTGGCGGCAATATCGACCCAGTTCTCCAGCTCGACCTTGCGCACGCCCTCGACGTGCAGCGCGGCGTGGATCGCCGATTCTGAGACTTCCATACCCAGTCGGCGGCGCTGGTGGACGTAGTCCTTCAGGCGTTGTTCGGCAGCCGCTCGGGCAGGCTCAGTTTCTGGGCCGCTGGTTTTCAGGTAGAGCTTGGCCTTGACCTGGTAGCGCAGGATCTGCGCGGCCTGGACGGTGAGGCGGTCGGCGACGGGGCGGCGGTCATCATCGCTGAGATAGGCGCTAACCACGGCCAACAGCCCAGGTTCTGCGCTCCCGTCGGCCAGCATGCCCTGGACCGTCACCACGACCACGGCTGGGGAAGGGCTTTCCGCCGTGGCGTCGGCAACACGGCCGTCAGCAGCGCGGGCGTGGAAGATATAGCTGTTACGCGGGCCGGCGGTGCTGAGGCCTTCCCAGGCCATCTGCGTGCGTTCGCGCAAGCTGTCGTCATCTTCCATGACACGCGCCATGGGCGGGGATGCTGATGCATTGCCCTCCTGAATCACCAGGCGCTTGACGTTGAAGTTGGAGGCCAGGTTGTCCAAGTCCGAACCTTTGGCAAAGGGCAGCAGATTGGCGGTTGCCGCTTCGTTGACCCGTTGGCGCCAGATCGTTTCGCGGTAAGCGTTCTCCTGCAGCAGCTTGGTCAGCGGCTCCGACTCAAGCTCAAGGCGGGCGGCGATTTTTGGCTGTTCCTCTGCCGGCCACAGGCTGATGGCGTAGGCCTTGCGCTCGGCAAGGATCTGCTCGTAGTCGATCTGCTCGACGATCTGAGGCGCGGGCAACAGGCTGAGGTCGATGGCGGCGAACGTGTTCATACACTGGCCCCCAATTGCAGCGGCAGGCTCATGCTCAACGGCTCATTGGTGTCGACCAGGGTGCCGTCCAGGTCCAGCACCGATTGGCCTTGCAGATTGGCGCCGAGAAACTGCACCCGGTTCAGGCTGATACGCGGCTCCCAGCGCATTAACGCCATGACCGTGGCTGCGTACACGCGCAGGCGGGTGGCATCGTTGAAGGGATGGTCCACCAGCTCGGGCAGCAGGCTGCCGTATTCGCGGCGCATGACGCGGGTGCCGATCCGGGTGGTGAGGATGTCGGTAATCGACTGGCTGATGAGGTCCAGATCGCCGATGGCGCCGCCGGTTTCTCGGTTCATTCTGGTTTCCCCGTCTTGCCGCTACCGGGCATAACATCGCCATGCGGGTGATTGACCACGCTGATACCGGCCGCGATAACGTCTTCGGTGACTGTCACGGTACCGGTGACGTTCTGATTGCCGGTTTGGGTGTAGTCGCCGTGGTGCGTGATCGGGCCGACGATGTTGATGCCGCCCGTGCTGGTTAAGTTGGTGGTGCCGCCGTCGGGTAGGGTGGCGTTCAGGTGGTGGGCGACGCTGTCGTACTCGATCACCGTCCCGTCGGCATAGGTGCGGCGGTGCAGGCCGGGGCGGTTGCCGTTGGCGGGAATATGATCGCTGGGTAGGCCGGTGATGACGATGCCATTGGCGAGTTGGCCGGACGGGCTGATCAGGATGATCTGCTCGTCGACGGTGGGCGGGTCCCACTCACGGTCGGCCCCCGCACGCAGGGCCAGCCAGGGCAGCCAGGCGGTGGTCAATTCGCCGGTCTTTACCTTCACGCGCGGGGGCACCATCTGGACTTCGGCGATGACGCCGAGGCGGATGAGGTTTTCGAGCATGCGGGAGAGGGCGGCGAAATTGTTCATGGCGCCGATGGTGGCGCCACGCGTGCGCGGGTGCAGCTTTGCTGCCTTGTAGGGAGGGGTCTTACAGTGTCAGGTGTGCAAGCAAGCTGTCACGGATCACATCAAGATCCGCTTCGGTGAACCCCAACACTTCACGCTGTTCGTACTGCACGTCGGGAGCGCCACGCTCTGCGCGGTCCTTCAAACCGTACTGGTGAACCCTGGCAATTCGGGCAATTCGCCCGGTAAAGCCCACAGATATGGCGTTGCTGTCACCTCGGGCCTTGAGGTATGTGGCGTTCTTCAGCTTCTTGAACATTTCCAACTTGCGGCGGATATGCCCCTGCTTACCACGCAGATTGCGCTGTTTACGGGGGGCAAACTTGCTGCCGTCCGGGTTCTGCTGGGCAGTAACCCGTTTTTGTTGGCTGCGGCGCAGCTCCTGGCCGATGCTGCGGGCCAGTTGATTGCGTGCCCCAGGCTCAAGCCGTTCCAGCAGCGTCGCTGCCCAGGTCTCGAGGGCTTCCAGATCATTTGCCATCGAGCACAAACCATTCGCTGGTATTGCCCTGGGCGCCAGGCTTCCAGTTCGGGTCGAGGTATCCCGCTACGCGCTGTGGCTCGTTTGGGTGCTTGACGGTGGTGTTGCCCTGGTCATCTTGGCCGACGATCACTTTTTCCGTGAGCGGTAGGGTAATGCTGAGGTCCACCAGGTCTTTGTTCAGAATTTCGGCCTCAAATTGGAAGCCGTTCTTCACTTTATCGAGGTTGTCGAGCAGCTCGGATTGGTTGACGCTGAGCCAGCCAAGTAGCGGGAGCATTACGCTATCAGGGTGTCCTGCGAACTCTGTGAGGATGATCTGCAGTTCAAAACTGTACTCAAAAGAGAGGCTTGGCGCAGAGGTGCAACGAACTTTGCCGTTGTTGATAAAGATCAGCAGCCGGTCGGGGTTGTTCTTGAACTCGGCGACGGTGGCCAGGAGGTGGGCGCGTAGGCTTTCAGGCTTGTTCATGGCGCGGCCTGCTGGTGCTGATAAACCATGTCGACCTGCGCCGCACAGTCGGCCCAGGCGGCTTCGACGCGGTCCTGGTCGGTGAGCTGGTCGCCATTATTGCGTGGGCTGGTCGCCGGCAACTGGCACGGCACCACGGCCGGACACCCACTGACGATAAGCGTCGGCGCCGGTAAGGGCGGGGCGCTCCCGCAACCGGCGAGCAGCATCAGGCAAAGGCTGAGTAGCCCAGGTGCGTAGTTCGGCATTTTCACGTTTCAGTTCCTCTATGGTTCGTTTGCGCTTTGCCAGGCCTTGGCGCAACTGATCCTGCTGAGTGCGCAGGGCGCTCTGGGCGTCTCGCTCCTGCTTCAGGGTGTTCGTGAGCGTGTTGGCGGTGGTCAGGTTGCGGTCAGCGTCTGCGCGGGCGGTCATGGCCGCCGCCTTTGCCAGCTCTGTTTTGCCCTCGGCGATGTTGATGCGCTGTTGCTGACCCCAGATCAGCAGAGCCAGGGCGCCGAGCAGGGCAATGCCGTACAGGGCCTGCCGCAGGGTGCTCATGACAGGAACTCACCCAGGACAAATACGCGGAATTCTTCCGGGCTATAAATGGCGCGCAACTTGGTGAACCAGCTGTCAGGTTTCAACCCTACAAACCAAAAATGTCGTTGAAAGTGCAGGTTGTTAAGCTCGATCAGTCTCAATAGCAGGTCATTTTCGGGAGTGTCGACCCCGAGCTGTCTTACCTTTTTTGCCGTCGTTGCGTAGTAGGCCCCGGAGCGGATTTTTGTTGACTTGAGCCAATCGAACTCGTCGTAGAACCAGACAGCATTGGCCGAATCAATATCCGCGGGAGGTTCTTCGCCATCCGACAAGACTGTGATCCCCGGCATTTGTTTGCTGACGTACTCCCCCAGGGTACTGACGAAAATAACCGTTCGCCCTTCGCTTTTTAGTTGATTTGCGAGCCCAATCAGCCGTGTGGTCTTGCCGCTCTGACGCGGGGATATTTCGAGGTAGGCGATCTTTGTGGTCATGCGCGGTACCAGCCCAGTTTGTTCATGACTTCGCTATCAAGGTGAGTGATTGGGCCGCGCACTATCACGCATCTGCATCCGTCCATCAGGTGGAGTGCTTCGCCCAATTCCCGCATGTCGTCCTGTTCTGTGCTTTCCGGCACCACCAGCAGATCGCCGTCCTGCACCCGCAGTTTTTGCACCGCTTTGAAGTCGATCATGCCGCCACCCCTTGCCCGCAACCGCAGTCGGCGTGGCGTTCGTAGGCGCGCTGTAGCTTCACGTCGTAGAGGTTTCGCTGATAGTCCGGGCCGTTGTAGAGCTTGGCGAATTCGGCCCATTTGCGGGCTTTCAGCGCCTTGTGCAACACCGGGTCGGTTTCAATGAAACGGGTGAAGGCGTCGAACTGCTGCGATTCGCCGGCACTCATGGCCGCCACGAAGTCCTGCACGCTGGTGTAGCCCAGGCGCTGCCAGTGAAAGCCCATGATCTGGAACGCCCCCCAGGACGCAGATTCAAGGGCGGCGTTGTCGTCGATCAGACGGGCCATCGCCAAGCGCTGGTGTTCGGCGGTACCGCCGGAGTATCCGCCCGACTTTGGGTTGACCAGGGCGGGATTGACGGCGGCGAGCTGGTCGGCGTGATATTTGAGTTCGGCGGCGTCGTCGCCTTCGTGCCGAACCTTGGCGAGCTGGCGGTACATGATGTGCCGTTCGAAAAGGATCACTGGCTTGCCGTTGTCGAGGAAGCCCTTGCCCTTGGATTCCACTTCGTTGATGGCATAGATGCTTGCCAGCGGCACGCCGAGGCGTTCGGCGGCAGCGATCAGATCGTTGTTGCGCAGCAGCTGGGCGCAGTCACCGCCGGCCAGGCTGGTTTGGGTTTTTTCGCCGGCTACGCCATCAACGACCAGACCAACCTTGAGCTGATAGGCACGGACAGCGATTTCGGTGTTGTCGCCGTAGCTGCCGTCCACATCCAGCTTGGCGCCGTGGTTGTTGAGGTTCTTTTGCAGTGTGCGGACGGCCTGTGAGCGGTCGCCGTGGCGTAGGGTGGTGGTCATGCGCTGTGCCTCAACAGGGCGGCGACGTTGCCGCGAGAACGGAATATCAGGGTGCAGAGCAGCACGATGGAGACGGCTTGCCAGAGGCTGGTGGGCTGGCGGTACAGGAGGATTTCCAGACCGCAGATGCACAGTGCGGATCCAAACAGGCTGGCGAGTAGCGAGATGCTGCGCCGGTACCGCGCAGCGCCTCGGGTGTAGCAGGCCAGGCGCAAGGCGCTGAGCAGATAGGCCACGGCCGTGATCAACTGCACGATCAATTCGATGTTTGGCATGTCAGCTGCCCCCTCTGATGCGGCGGACGATTTCCCAAAAGTCAGCTTTCTCAACCCAGACCATGAGCTTGATGCTGATGGGGATGATCACCAGGGCGCAGCCGAACGCGGCGCCGCCGCTGGTGATAAATGGCAGGGCTTGCAGCGCCATGGGGGCAAAGAGGTAGCCCACACCGGCCGACAGGAACAGAGAGCCCAGGCGCTGCCAGACCTTGAGGTCGTGCTTGGTACTGGTCACCAGCCAAGCGCCGAGGATCGCGCCGAACAACGCTTCCCCGTCGATGATGGGCGTGATGGTTGCCAGGCCCAGGCCCATGAGCAGGCCGGTCACGGCGCTGGAAGTCGGATCAGCCATGGTGTGGGTTTCCTTGGTTACAGGGGATCAGTCCCATAGCTGCACCATCTGCCGCTGCGGGGCGCTGGCTTGGGCTTCGGGCATGTTGACGACAAGGCCTTGCGGCAGGATTGGGCCGTGATCGGCCAGGCCTGGGTTGGCTTCAAGGACGGCCTCGGTGACGCCTGCGGTGCGGCCGTAGAAACGCCAGCACAGGATGTCGACCGTATCGTTTTGATTGGCACGGACGGCAACGGTCATTACTTGCCCTCGGGCTCTGGCGGCGTTAGCGGGTTGGCGTACTCAAAAACACCGTCGGGCGACACGTAAGCGCCGGGGGATGCACCTGTTTCAACTACCCTGAAAATCGCAAGACCAAGCGGGTGCATGATTTCCCGGTTGATGCGTTCGTGCAGGCCGAGGCGGCTGATTTCATTCCAGTCGATGACTTTCATGTCGCTCATCAGATCAACTCCACAGTGGTGCGCGTCCGGTCGAGGAAGTCACGCACGGCCCAGCGCAAGTCGCGGCGGTAATCGTCGATGGTGGGGGTGACTTCTTCGGCCTTCTGGCTGCCAGTATTGGTGGCGCTGTAATCGCGGTAACGCTCGCAGACTTCGGCGCCGGTAGCGGCTTCGATGGCGCGGCGGTAGAGGTGGGCCTTTACCGACACGTCATTGATGCGATCACCGGGTACGTCGTCCAGCTTGGCGTGGCCGGCTGCTTGCTGGGCTTCCCGCCATCCGGCCAGCTCTCGGTTGAGGTTGATGGCAGCAGAAATAACAGCGGTTTCAAGGCGGGCCGGGGTGACGCTGTCGTTGATGCGCAGGGTGGCGCGCAAATGGTCCAGGTCAATCGACGGCCAGAAGGGGTCGGTGTTGATATGACCGCCTGCGACTGGGCCGCTGGCTACAAATGCGCTCATGAACTGCACTCGAAAATAGGTCGCCGGTGGTCGGGGCTTCACGTTCAGGAGGAGCGGCCTGGCCGATCCGCCCCGAGCCGGCGGGGTGCGTGGGGACGCTCGGTTAGCTGCTTGGTGCAGCGTGTTTCTTGAGGAGACGCTCAACGCGCTCCAGATCCTTCTTGCCGCCGCAGTTGGTGTTCAGCTCAATAGCGCGGGCCAAATGTTTCTTCGCGGAGTCCAGGTAGCCGAAGACGATTACCTGATTTTCGGAGGTGTCATCGTCAGCAACCTTTTCGGCGAATGCCTTGCCCAACGCCAGATGCAGCTTGGCTTTAGCCTGGTCGGGCATGTCTTCTTCACCCGCGATCTGCTCGGTGCGCAGCAGCAGACCAAGATCAAAGGTGCCACCAGCCTTTTGCGCCTTCAGGGCCACTTCGGCGATTTCTTCCGCGACGATGGTGCCGGTGGTGCGTTCGAAGCGGTCAGGCATCAGCAGCGCGTAGTTGATGACGTATTCGGCAATGTCCAGGGCCCCGGCAAAGTCCCCGGCGTCCATCCGCCAGACCATTAGCGTGGTCAGCACCTGGTCCTGGGCGCCTTTGCCTTCGGCAAGAACGCCCTCCACATAGGGGACGTACTCCGGCAACAGCTGCCGTTTCAGCTCCGCTTTGCCTTCGGTCGACTGCACCTGTTTCAGGCGCAAATAGTCCTGCTGGAGCTTGGCGAGGTGCAGCTCGTAAACGGTTGAACCTTCCATGGTCATGGCAGGACCGGCCACGGCAGCCGCTGCAACGGCTGCTGTGACGCGCTGGAAGTGACGACGGCAAGGGTTGGTCATGATTGCCGGCCTCAGCTCAAGGTGATGTTTTCGGCCATGGCAGCGCAGCCCAGGTCTTCAATCACGTAGCTTTCATTGACCGATTCGAAGTTTTCGATGCGGTCGCGTTTGGCGTTGTCGACGACGGTGCGGCGGCGGGTGCCTTCCTGCCAGTAGATCGACAGGTTGTCGAGGCGGGTTACCAGCAGCCCGTTGGCCGGGAAGTGCGGCACACGCACGGCTGGCAGGTTGCCGATGCGCTTTTGGCTGGTGACGATATCGGCCGCCAGCATTTCGGTCGGGGCCTGGGTTTTGTTGATGATCGGGAAGTACTTGTCGGCCAGCAGTTGGCGACCGCAGATCACCACCAGGTCGGTGTCTTCTTGGTACCAGGGCTCGATGAATTCATTGACCATGCTCACGACCAGGGCGTCGATGTTTTCAAAGTCCTTGCCGGCGCCGATCTGAATTTTTCCGCTGCCGTCGACCACTTCCTTCATCACACGGGCGGGGTTTTCAAGACGCATTTTCTCCAGCCAGCCGATGTTGACGTCTTGCAGCAGTTGGTTGATTGCCGGGTTGGAGGTTGCGGCGCGACTGGTGCCGTTCCAGCCGATCATGATCCGGTTGAGCGCTTGGGCCTTGATGATGGCGTCACGAATACGCGCCTGGAAGTCCTTGAACTTGGCCCACTGGTCCAGCTTCTGGTAGCGAATGCCCGTGTCAAAGTTGGTCTGAGTGCAGACGTACCCACGGTTGTCCAGGCCGCTTGGGTCGCGGGGTTCGCGGTCCTTGAGGGTGGTGTCGGTGGTGCTGGCAATGGTGCCGTCGATACCAATGCCGATTTTTTCACCCGACTGCTCGGAGACGCCAAACACGTTGATGGCGCTGAGGAACGCGCTGGATTCCTGAATTCGGGTTTCCAGCGTCTGGGCGACGCTTGGGGCGGCGGTAAATTTGGTGGTGACGTCGCCCACCCCGTGCAATTGCGCGAGTTGTTGCAGGTAGGCGTTGAAAAGGACGCGAGTATCGTTACGCATGGTGTTCTCCGATGTTCCTTGGCTGGGTGTTGTCCGTGATGTGGATCAGCAGTCGGTGACGAGCTTCCCGTCACCGCCCGTAGCAGCAGGGCGAGCGGCGAACTGCGTTTTCGTGCCGGTGTTGTCCGGGGTGTTTTCGAGCTTTTTGACCAGCTCGCTGAAGTCAGCGGACAGCTTTTCGTGAGCGTTTTGCAGCTTTTCGCGTGCGGACTTCTCAGCGGCAAAGGCTTCGCCTTGGCTCGCAACATGCTCGGCCATGGCCTCAACGGCCGAACCGAGTTGAGTAAAAAGAGCGGCGTCCATGCCTACGTTTTCCTTGCTCTTGCCGAGGAGTTCGAGAACACGGTTAAACAGGCCTACGACCTTTCCGGCTTCGTCCTCAATTTCCTCGAATTCAAATGCGACCTCGATAGCCTCGGAAAACAGGTTGTCGGGGTTGCTTTTGCGACTTGCCAGCGGGTTTTTGTCCGGGTGCTGGGAGCTGAAGGCAAGCATTTCAGTACCCAGGCTCGCCGGGCTGTCGGTGACCGCGATACCGTCCAGATAGGCGCGGCCGGTGTCAGCGAACTTCGGGCGAATCTCGATGCTGGTGAACATTTTCTGCCGGGCCTTGTTCATGGTGACCAGGTCGGCAGTCGGTTCGATTTGGGCAAACAGCGCCAGCTTTTTAGCCCCGGCGATTTCGATTTCTTCAGTCTTCAGCGCAACCACATCGCCGTAGGCACGGAAGGGGCTGTCGGGCAGCATGCTGCGCATGTGTTCGATCCAAACCCGTGCCCCGTAGGTGTTTTGGCTGTAGGTCTCGGCAGCATCGACCAGCCATTGCCGTTCGATCTGGCGACCGTCAGTGGTGGCGCCTTCAACGGCGACGCGGAAAAACTTGGAGCGTTGTTTCTTGGCTGGGGTGTCGGTTTTGCCGGCCATGCGTGAATCCTCAGTGCGGTGGCTGTGTGCCTTGGCGATGAGCGCATGTTGTTGAGCGCGAGCGTGACGGGCAACGACGTGCTCTTGTAGAACGGGCTGTTACAAGGACGGGCGCGGGTACTGTACGCGCGCGGGCGGCAGCATCTGCGCCATGAATGCCATCGTCGAATTACCCACCGATCACCGCCGCCATGCCAAGCACCTGTATTGGCAGGGCTATCGCGTGTGCGAGATCGCCGAACTGATCGGGGAGAAGGAAAAGACCCTGCACAGCTGGAAGGCCCGCGACGAATGGGACCGGGCCACGCCTCTGGAGCGTATTCAGGCTGCGACCGAAGCGCGGTTGGTGCAGTTGATCCTCAAAGACCCCAAGTCAGGATCGGACTACAAGGAAATTGACCTGCTGCACCGCCAGCTTGAGCGGCAGGCGCGCATTCAGCGCTTCAATGAGGGCGGTACCGAAACCGAACTGAATCCGAACCTGGCCAAGCGCAACGAAGGTCCGAAGAAAGCGCCGAAACGCAACGAGTTCGACGAAGAACATATCGAAAAGCTGACCGAGGCCTTCATTGATGGCTGTTTCGGCTACCAGCTCGATTGGTACAAGGCAGGGAATCAACGCACCCGCGCAATCCTCAAATCCCGGCAGATCGGCGCGACGTACTATTTTGCTCGGGAGGCGTTGATTGATGCGCTGACCACTGGGCGCAACCAGATTTTCCTGTCGGCCTCAAAGAATCAGGCGCACATTTTCAAGGCTTATATCCAGGCGTTTGCCCGTGAGGTGGTCGGTGTTGAACTGACTGGCGACCCGATCATCCTGAGCAACGGCGCCGAGCTGCACTTTTTGGGTACCAACGCCCGGACGGCCCAGGGCTATCACGGCAATTTCTACTTCGACGAATTCTTCTGGACGTTCAAGTTCAAGGAACTGAACAAGGTCGCCAGTGGCATGGCGATGCAGAAGCAGTACCGCCGGACCTACTTTTCGACGCCTTCCAGCATGGCGCACGAAGCCTATACGTTCTGGACGGGGGAACGCTTCAACAAGGGCAAGCCAGCGGCGCAGCGGGTCAAAATCGACGTTTCCCACGACTCGCTGCAACAGGGCCGGCTTTGCGAGGACCGTGTCTGGCGGCAGATCGTAACCATCCTGGATGCTGAAGACCGTGGCTGCGACCTGTTCGACCTCGACGAACTGCGCCAGGAGTACGACGCCGAGGCGTTCCAGAACCTGCTGATGTGCCAGTTCATCGACGACGGCGCCAGTATTTTCCCGTTGGCAATGCTGCAGCCTTGCATGGTCGATAGTTGGGACCTATGGGCCGAGGACTACAAACCGTTTGCTGCCCGGCCGTTTGGGGATCGTCAGGTCTGGGTCGGTTACGACCCCGCCGAGAATGGTGACAGCGCGGGGCTGGTGGTAATCGGCCCGCCCACGGTGCCTGGCGGCAAATTCAGGGTGCTGGAAAAACACCAGTTCCGGGGTATGGACTTTGCGGCCCAGGCCGAAGCCATCCGCCAGGTGACCAGGCGCTATTGGGTGACATACATCGGGATCGATATCACTGGCATGGGCTCCGGCGTGGCGCAGTTGGTGAAGCAGTTCTTCCCGAACATCACCACTTTCAGCTATTCGCCCGAAGTCAAAACCCGCCTGGTGCTGAAGGCTTACGACGTCATCAAAAACGGCCGCTTGGAGTTCGATGCCGGCTGGACGGACATGGCGCAGTCACTGATGGCTATCCGCAAAACAATCACCGCCTCCGGGCGCATGTTCACTTACACGGCCGGTCGCACAGACGAAACGGGCCATGCCGACTTGGCGTGGGCGCTGTTCCACGCGCTGCACAACGAACCCCTTGAAGGGCAGACCACGGCGAATACCGGATTTATGGAGTCTTACTGATGAGCAGACGCAAGCGCGGAACCCAATTAGCCACCGCCCAGCCTCCCATTGAGGGGGATCTGCTGCCACCCGAGGCTGGACCCGTTGAGGCGTTTACCTTTGGCGACCCGACGCCGGTACTCGATGGCAGGGAAGTCCTGGACTATCTGGAGTGCTGGGCCAATGGGCGTTGGTTCGAAACCCCCATGTCCATGGATGGCCTGGCGAAGACGACGCGGGCCAGCGTGTACCTTCAGTCGGGGCTGAACTTCAAACGCAACATGCTGGCCCGCACGTTCGTTCCCCACCGGCTGCTGAGTCGCCAGGCCTTTGAGCAATTCGCCCTGGATTGGCTCTGGTGCGGCAACTGCTACCTGGAGAAGCGCAGCAACATGCTGCGCGGCACCATGGGCCTGCTGCCACCGCTGGCGAAGTACATGCGCCGGGGCGTCGACTTGGAGACCTATTACCAGGTGCGCGGCTGGAAAGATGAGCACGAATTTGCCCCCGGCTCGATTTGCCATCTTCGTGAGGCGGATATCAATCAGGAGATCTACGGCTTGCCAGAGTGGCTGGCTGCGCTGCAAAGCGCGCTGCTCAACGAGAGCGCCACGCTGTTCCGTCGCAAGTACTACAACAACGGCAGCCATGCCGGTTTCATCTTGTACATGACCGACGCGGCGCAGAAAGAGGAGGACATCGACTCACTGCGCACCGCGCTGAAGAACTCCAAAGGGCCAGGCAACTTTCGCAACCTGTTCGTCTACGCCCCGGCCGGGAAGAAGGACGGTATCCAGCTCATTCCTGTGAGTGAGGTGGCGGCAAAGGACGAATTCAGCTCGATCAAGAACATCAGCCGCGACGATCTGCTCGCAGCGTTGCGCATTCCGCCGCAGTTGATGGGCATTGTGCCGCAGAACGCGGGCGGGTTTGGATCGTTGCGGGAGGCTGCTGAGGTTTGGGCGGTCAACGAGCTGGAGCCGTTGCAGGCGCGGCTGGCTCAGGTCAATGAGTGGCTGGGGGAGGAGGTTGTCAGCTTCAAAGAATTTGAGCTTCCAACGGGGGGGAAGTAGTACCCCCGCGCAGTAAACGAGGCGACGAGCCGGTGCGCTAACACCTGCTCGACGCTGAATCACTCGAACACGCCGAGTGCTCCAACCAAGGCCTCGCCCCACTGCGCAGGGGGTGCGAAGCCTAAGCGAATCCAATTGTCGAAACAAGGATCACTTATGAGCACACCAATAATCCCGTGGATGGGCGGCAAGCGCCGCTTGGCAGATCGTCTAATTCCACTGTTCCCACCCCATGAATGCTACGTCGAGGTTTTTGCCGGTGGTGCCGCGCTTTACTTCATGCGGCCCCAAGCGGCCCCCGTTGAAGTTCTCAACGATATCAACGGCGACCTGGTGACGTTGTACCGGGTTGTCCAGAACCACCTGGAAGAGTTCGTGCGCCAGTTCAAGTGGGCGCTCAGCTCCCGCCAGGTGTTCGAATGGCAGAAGATGACCAGGCCGGAAACCCTCACCGATATCCAACGGGCTGCCCGGTTTTTCTACCTGCAGCACCATGCCTTTGCCGGCAAGGTCAGCGGGCAGACCTTCGGTACCGCCACCACTGGACCAGCCATCAACTTGCTGCGGATCGAGGAGAACCTGTCTGCGGCCTGGCAACGGCTGTCGGGCACCTATGTCGAGAACTTGGGCTGGCTGGAATGCGCCGAACGCTACGACCGGCCGCACACCTTCCATTACATGGACCCGCCTTACTGGCAAACCGCTGGTTATGGGGTGGACTTCCCGTTTGAGAACTATGAGCGGATGGCCGAGTTCATGCGGCGCTGCAAGGGCAAGGTGATGGTCAGCATTAACGACCACCCAGATATCCGACGTGTGTTTGCGGGGTTTCATTTCGAGACGGTGGACATTCGATACAGCACAACTAATCAGCGGCAGGTAAAGGCTGAGATTAGTGGGGAGCTAGTGATTATGAACTGGGCTCCAGAGGCGCTGGGGATGTTGTTTTGATTTAAAGGGGAGCGGGTATGAGGCCATACCCGCTTGACCTAAGCGCCGCAAAGACGGCTTTATGTTTCGTTACAGAGTAACCCCTGTATGCTTTTCTAGCTGCTGCTTGACCAATCCCTTCGCTAATTGGCCCAGTAGTTCGAATGTGAATCCGCTTGCTTTGAGCGCTCCTTCTTTCGTCATACTCCAAATTTTTTCGTCCCTGACCGAGTCGGCAAAATCGTGTCCAGATGGTGTGAGTCCAGAAAAAATATATAGTCCTCCGGCATTACGCGGCATATCAAAAAGTCCGCTTTGGATAGCGAGTTTGAGGTGGTACTCGACTTGGGCTGGGGTAAATCCATCAATTACCATGTCGCTCTCAAAGTCTTCGTAACTTACTAAATCGTTTGGTCCTTTATGATCTTTCTCGACTTCTAGAACAACAAGTCTCATCAAATCCATATCTCTTTGCATGTGTCTCTCCTGACGGATCTTGGCAGGGATGCCTGTAACCAGTAAAAGACGCTCCCACACCTAGTTAAAAGGGGGGATCTAACTGTAACTGGCGCTATTCGTAACGCAATAGAGCTTACTTTCGCATTCTTTTAGGCACCAGCAGACCAGCCGAGGCGGTCGGTTCAGCGGCACGGCCTAAATGGTACTCGGCATATTGGTCGTTACCATCGCGCCGGTCGAACAACCCTAATAACTTCCAGCCGTCATCCAGCAGCTCTTGGGCTTGCGCCTGGGTGGTCACCATTTTCAAAACTTTCGTGTCTTCAATCGCCATCGATCCAGCTCCTGGTTGAGTGAGTGCTCAGTGTAGGCACGGTGTTGGCCGTTGACGTAGTTTCAATGTGTCTTCGGTCGCGCAGATTGCACACCGAGGGGGATTGCTTGTTGTTGAAATATGTGTTGCTGGTGAGTGCGTTTTTCCGACTGTAACGCGTCTTCCCCTGGCGCGCGCCGTCGTCCCCCCACCTCGCCTGCGGGCTAAATGGGTCGCTTTTTCTGCACACCTGCAACCCCCTCAACACGGCGCTGGCCGGGGGCCTTTTTCCGATTTCCGAACTCGGAAATACCTGCGGAACCCTGCGCCGAGGGGATATTTTGTGGAGGGGCCCTGGAGGCTCTGTTGTTGAGGGGGAGGGGGGGAGTCTCAAAAAGAGTAATTTCAGTAATCTCCCCACAACAACGGTCTGGAGGCCACGTATTCCGTGGGTTAAGAGATTACAAAAAGGGGTAACAGAGAAGTAATTGAAAAGGTAATTTATTGTCAACTTATTGATTTTAAAGGGTTTTATAAAAGTTGAGAATTACATTTACAAAGAGTAATCAGATTACTTCAATATTACTTAAAGATTACCTTTTGCTCGAAACGTAAAACCCTTTAATTTCAATGGGTTGAGCGTAAATAGCGGTCAAGATTACTTATGTTACTCTTTTTTTTTGCCCAAAAAATTTCGAGTCTCAGCCCCCTCTACGTGCATGTGCGCACGTGTGAGCCGCTTCTGTTGATCACAGTGATTCGTCTGGGCGATAGGAGGTGCTTGGGCGGTGTGTGGATAGTGCCGATGTTGAGCCGTCATTTAGACGCAGTGTTGGCTTTCATTGGCAGATGATTGCTGCTGCATCAAGCACTTGATCTTGTGCGGATTCATATGCGGTGTTCTCGGTGGTAAACAACATTTTTCTGTCGCGCTTGGAACAGATCACCCGGCGCTTGGATTCCTGTCAGAAAACAGTGCTCCCTTTTCGGGCTGGCGATTAGTGGGCAGAGACTCCAGACCAAGCGGGCAATCTACAAATTTAGCAACACTATTGTGATGTTATCTCCATATCGGGGCTCAAGGTTCCCAGCCATGCCACTAGCCCCACAACTAAAATAGCTGCCGATAACTCGACCAACACGCTACGCCTTAATCTATTCGCGGCCATTTGATACTCCCCCTTGCGTAATGACTGCTCCAAAAGCGGGCCAAGGTGAAATCGGTTCAGTGCGGCCAGCACTAGCATCCCGGCAAACAACCCCACTTTAAAGATCAGCAAAATTCCATAGGTGCTGAGGATTACGTTATCGAGTTTTGGGCCCACGATGAACAGGTAGTTCACGATGCCTGTGACCGCGATGAGGGCCACGATCAATGCACCTACTATTTCGAACCGGGTGATGGCGCGGGCCAGCAATCTAATACGCTCTTCGGTTTTTAGCGTGTTGAGCTTTGCCATCCAGGCAAATGCAAATAACGCGCCGAGCCAGGCTCCAGCCGCCAGTAAGTGGAGTATGTCCGTTGAAAAATGCCAAAAACGACGACTGCCTTCATCCATCGCGCCATGACCGTTCCACGCCAGGCTTGCAAGGGCGATCCCTCCGGCAATAGCTGTAACTAACAAGCTAACGCAGGGCGCACGTGGATTGAATATCACCGCTAAACCACTGACGACCAACGCGATAATTCGCACGATGCTGGCTAGCCCTACGTTCGTTTCTAATACCATCATCTCAATATGCGGGCGCAGCTCAGCGAAGTCCGCCTCCCCGCTCATGGCGCTCGTCATCATCACCATGCTAGCGACAGACACCAACACACCGAGCGCCACGGTCTGCGCCAACATAGATTGAAATGGCAACACGGAGCCCGACACTCGCTCTTGCCCTTTAAGGCAGTACAAGCCAAAAAGCGGCACGCCAAAGAGCAGCATCAAATCCATGTACAGGAAGAAGCGCAGGGCAATGCTGGCCCAATCGCTCATCAATTACTTCACTTTGAACGTAACGTTGCCAGTGATCGGATGAGTGTCCGATGATACCGCGCGCCATTCGACTTTATAGCTACCAGCAGGCAATGGAGAGAGCGGCGTGATAACCATGGTTTTCGGGTCACTGCCGCCAGAAACCTTGGCTTTCATAGGCATTGGAGAGTGGGCCATGCCGGGCATTTCAGTCATGATCAGTTTTGCACCAGAGAACTGGGTCGTGAGGCTTTCGGAAAAGTGCAGTTCGATCTTGCCGGGAGCCATACCCTCCGCGCCTTCCTCCGGGGCTGAGGAGAGCAATTTCGGATGCGCCTGAGCGAGCGAGCTAAGAAGCAGGCTGGAGGAAAGTGCAATGGCAACAGCGGTGATTTTGATCAAGCGCATACAAGGCCTCTCACCGCTTCAAGCGGTAATTATTGTGATTGTTAAGTTGACGCATTCTAGAACCACAGCCGAATGCCAAGGACGAGACGTGCTTCGCTGCGATCCTCGCCGTCGTCGTTGGCATAATCAGCTGTTTTGCCGTAGGTGCGGTTCCAGGTCACGCCGATGTAAGGCGCAAACTCACGACGGATTTCATAGCGCAGGCGCAGGCCCGCTTCAGTGTTGGACAGGCCAGAACCGATACCTCGTTGCGGGTCGTTTTTGCCGTAAAAATTAATTTCGGCGGTTGGCTGCAAAATGAGTCGGTTCGTCAGCAGGATATCGTAGTCGCCTTCCAGCCGCGCGGCGGTTTGGCCGCCTTCACCAACGAACGCCGTGGCTTCGGTTTCAAAGTTGTACAGCGCCAAGCCTTGCACGCCGAACGCCGCCCAAGTTTGCGGGTCGCCGGGTTTGAAATCTTGGCGAATGCCGGTTACCACGTCCCACCATGGGGAGATCGCGTGGCCCCAGAGGGCCTGGATTTCCGCATCGTCGGTTTTGCCGTTGTTGCGCTCGCCTTCGGAGCGCAGCCAAAGACGGTCGATATCTCCGCCGATCCAGCCTGAGAGATCCCAAGCCAGGGTGCTGCCCTCATCGGCGTCCTGCCATTCAAGTTTGTCAGCGAGGAAGTAAGTATTGACCGCGGAGTCGTGCACATTATGTCCACCGGGGCTAACGAACACGGCGGCGCGATCAGCATCGGTCAATGTCGGAATCAGCGTGCGACTTTCGGTCGGCGCGGCAGACTGCATTTGGCCATCGTCCATGCTTTGCATCTGGCTGTGGTCCATTCCCTGCATCTGGCTATGATCTATGTGCTGCATGTCGTCCGTGGCCGCTAACGCCGAGGAAAGTGTCAGGCTCGCGGTCACGAGAACCAAAGAAATCGGGGTGATCCTGTTCATGGGTAGCGCCTCATTCTTCCACGCGAACTTCACGGAACATGCCCATTTCCATGTGGTACAGGAGGTGGCAGTGATAGGCCCAGCGGCCCAGCGCGTCAGCGGTCACTCGATAACTGCGCCGTGAGCCTGGCGGCATGTCGATGGTATGTTTGCGCACCATGAACTGCCCGTTTTCGTCTTCGAGATCGCTCCACATGCCGTGAAGGTGAATGGGATGAGTCATCATCGTGTCGTTGACCAGCACAATGCGAATTCGCTCGCCGTACTTGAGGCGCAGGGGGGCGGCATCAGAGAACTTCACACCGTTGAATGACCAAGCGAACTTTTCCATGTGGCCAGTTAGGTGAAGCTCTATGGTTCGGCTGGGATCGCGGCCATCCGGATCTTCGAAGGTGCTGCGCAGGTCGGAATAGGTCAGGACGCGACGTCCGTTGTCACGCAGGCCGAGGCCAGGGTCATCAAGCTTGGGGGAGGTGGTCATGGCTTGCATGTCCACCAGCGGATTGTTGCTTTCCGTCGCGGGGTGGGATTGCATTTCGCCCACTCCAGCCATACTGCTGTGATCCATGCCGGACATGCTATCCATGCCTTGCATCGAACTGTGGTCCATACCCGTCATTTGGCTGTGATCCATGCCCTCCATGCCGCCGCCCGTACCGCTGTGATCCATGCCGCCCATACCCATGTCATCCATGGTCAGCAGCGGCCTCGGGTCCAGTGGTGGTATCGAGGCGGACGCACCCGTCTTTACCGCAAGCGTGCCACAGGCATAGCCTGTGCGATCCATCGACTGGGCGAACAAGGTATAGGCATCCTGAGTTGGCTCAACGATCACATCGAACGTTTCCGCCACCGCGATGCGAAACTCCTCGACGCTAACCGGTTTGACGTGCAGACCATCTGCGGCGACTACCGTCATTTTCAGACCGGGAATGCGGACGTCGAAGTAGGTCATGGCGGAGCCGTTGATAAACCGCAGGCGCAGTTTCTCGCCGGGCCGGAATAACCCCGTCCAGTTCATGTCAGGCGGCTGTCCGTTCATTAAGTAGGTATAAGTCGCGCCGCTGACGTCGGCTAGGTCTGTGGGATTCATCTTCATTTCAGCCCACATCTTTCGGTCTGCGATCGTGGAGCCCCAACCTTTTTCACTGACATCGTGGATGAAGTCACCCACGGTGAGCTTGTTGTAGTTGTAATAGTCCGACTGTTTTTTTAACGTCTTCATCAGGCCAACCGCGTCTTCATCGGTCCAATCGGTAAGCATCACCACGTAATCGCGGTCATATTGGAACGGCTCCGGCTCTTTCGCATCGATCACCAATGGACCATAGACGCCGGACTGTTCCTGAAGCCCCGAATGACTGTGATACCAGTAAGTGCCGTTCTGCCGGACCTTGAACTGATATACATACACTCCACCCGGTTCAATGCCATGAAAGCTCAGGCCCGGCACACCGTCCATGTTGGCCGGCAGCAGAATGCCGTGCCAGTGAATGGAGGTGTCAGCTTTGAGTTTGTTCCTCACCCGCAACGTAACCGTGTCGCCCTCGCGCCAACGCAGCAGGGGGCCGGGTATACCGCCATTTATGGTCATTGCTGTTCGGGGGTTACCCGTGATGTTGACTGGGGTTTCGCCGATGAACAGGTCGAAATCTTTACCGGCCAGGACATTCGGCTCGCCGGGGCTGGTGATTGCCCAGACAGGTGTGCGCCATAGCCCAAGGCCACCGAGAATCCCGGCGGCTGTGAGTCCCTTTACAAAAGTTCGTCTTGATGCTTCAGGTTGCATGGCGCTTTTTTCCCAGTCAGTCGGATGACAGAGCAAGCAGGAGATACTGCCAAATTTGATGAAGAGTGTGATGGGAGCAAGCTTTCAGTTGGCTGAGCGAAAGATTACGGTTTTGTCAGTTTCATCCGCGGCTATGCCGTGACCCGCTGAATGGCCGCTCTTGGCCGGTTGCCGCCTATCGTGAGAGGGGGGGGGCTCACTGCATGGAGCGGTGTTGGTACGAAAGTGGTACGCAGGTTTCAGGTTGGCTCTGTAGGGCAAGGAATACGTGGCCTACAGTATTAGTGGTTCCAATCCATCATGGGGGCGACGGAGAAGCGACGGGAGAAAGCTTGTGGTGGAGCTGTGTGTTGGGGCATGAGGGTCTGAGGTGAGCTTTGCGAAGGGGAGCCTCTTGGGGAGGGATTGTTGGAGTTAAATAAATCTGTCTCCTTTCCATGTTCAACGATCAGTATGCAGTCAGTGGTGGGCAGCCGATGGAGGCGTTTGTTCACGCGATTCGGCAGATCATCCGTGAGACTAAGGCTGACCGCTGATCGTTATCTGCGGGTTTTTTCCCACTCAGTGGGAATCTGGTTTCAGTTAATGGAAAACTCGGTGCACCATGCCCGCAAGAGCATGAGGCCGATATGAACTACAACACGCCCACTGATCGCTTGCTGCAAATCCTCGTCACTCTGGGGCAATCCAGCGAGGCGATCTCCGCCAAAGAACTGTCCGAGCAACTGGCACAGCCGCTCAGCAGCACTTATCGCCATCTCAAGACCTTACTGCGCTGGGGGCTTGCCGAAGAGAACGGTCAGGGTCGCTATTTGCCAGGGCCAACCTGTTTGCAACTGGCCAAGAAATTCGACCGCGAAGCCGTGCTGGTGACCCTCGCCAAGCCGGAACTCAAGCGCCTGGCCGAGCAAAGCCAGGAAAGCGTGGCGTTAATGGTGCCCAGCAATGGCCAGGCGATTTGCATCGAGCTGGTCGACAGCCCACAACCGCTGCGTTGCTGCTACCAAAAAGGGTTGGCCCAGCCGCTGTTGGTCGGTGCATCGGCGAGAGTGCTGTTGGCCTATATGGATGAGGCGCAAAGCCTGTCGGCTCTGTTGGCGCAAGGCGTTGAAAGCGAGGAAGTCGCCACGTACCAGCGCAGTTTTGCCGATATCCGCGCTGCCGGTTATGCCGTGAGTGTGAGTGAAATCGACGACGGCATTTGGGGTATCAGCGCGCCGTTGCTTGACAGCCGCAATCGCCTGCAAGGCGCCATCAGCCTCATGGCTCCTGCCTCCCGGGCGCACACCCGCAGTGAACGCCTGATCCGCTGGACCCAGGACGCGGCCCTGCGCCTGAGTGCTCGGCTCGACTGAATTTGACTGGAGTTTCAAGCATGACTGCTGTTTCTGACATACCCCTATGGACAGGTCGTATCGACGCTGGCGAAGGGCAGGCTGCGCTGCGCTGGCATCAATGGGTCAAGCCCTTCTGCGAGGGTCAGTCTGCGGGTGCAGCACTGATTGGGCTGGCCTGTGATGAAGGAGTCAAACGTAATCAAGGACGCACCGGCGCCCGTCTTGGCCCGTCAGCACTGCGCAAGGCGCTGGCCAACCTGGCGTGGCATGGCCGGGCGCCGTTGTATGACGCGGGCGATGTGAGTTGCACCGACAGCAACCTCGAAGGCGCGCAGCAGATTTACGCTCACCACGTCAGCTATCTGCTCAACCAGGGGCATTTGCCGTTGGGGTTGGGTGGCGGCCATGAAATCGCCTTTGCCAGCTTTAGCGGCCTGGCCGATCACCTGCGCCAGGCCACCCCGCATGCGCGGATCGGCGTTCTCAACTTTGATGCCCACTTCGATCTGCGCCATGGTGAACAAAGCAGTTCGGGTACCCCTTTTCGCCAGATAGCCGAGTACTGCCAGCGTGCACGGATGCCGTTCACCTATTGCTGCCTGGGTGTCAGCCAGTTGAACAACACCCAGGCGCTGTTTGAGCAGGCGCAGCAACTGAATGTGCGTTACCGCCTCGACCGGCAAATGAACAGCTGGGACATACCCGCCTGCGAAGCGATGATCGATGAGTTCTTGCAAGACGTCGATCACCTCTACCTGACCATCTGCCTTGATGTCCTGCCCGCCAGCCAGGCGCCCGGTGTCAGTGCGCCGTCTGCCCATGGCGTGGACATGCAGATCGTCGAGCATCTGATACGCCATGCCAAGGCCAGCGGCAAATTGCGCATGGCCGATATCGCCGAACTCAACCCCGGCCTGGATATCGACAATCGAACCGCCCGCATTGGTGCGCGTCTGCTTGCCAGCCTGATCGATTAAGTTTTTCCGTAAATCCCTGAAACCGCTTGTTGAATCATAAGAAAAAGAGAAATTCGCCATGCTGACATTCGAACTGGATGCGCTGAGCACCCTCGCTCTCGCGCTGCTCCTGCTGGGCCTGGGTGCCCAACTGAAAAAACGTAGCTACTGGCTGCGTCACCTGTGTGTACCTGCACCGGTGATTGGTGGTTTTGGTTTTGCCTTGGTGATCTGGCTGTTACGTGATCAACAGCTGCTCAACCTGACCCTCGACACCAGCCTGCAAACCCCGCTGATGGTGGCGTTTTTCACCACTGTCGGTTTGGGTGGTAGCCTGGGTTTGCTGCGCAAGGGGGGCAAATTGCTGTTTATCTACCTGGGTGCGTGCTGGGGCCTGGCGCTGGTGCAAAACGTGGTGGGTGTCAGTGTCGCCAAGCTGCTGGGCATCGATCCGTTGCTGGGGATCATGGCCGGCGCGGTGTCACTGGAAGGCGGTTTTGGTGCGGCGGCAGCTTTCGGGCCGATTGCTGAAAACCTCGGTGCGGTCGGTGCGACCACTGCAGCGCTGGCAGCTGCAACTTTTGGCATGGTGGCAGGCGGCTTGCTGGGTAGCCCGCTGGCGCGCTGGTTGATCGAGCGCAACAAACTCGTGGTCAAGGCCGAAGCCGTTGGTAGCCTCAAGGCGTTCGAAGAAGTGGTCCATACCCCGCCGCCCGCGCTGGATGCTGCCACCTTGTTGCGCTTGTTGACCTGCATTGTGGTGATCATGGTGCTGGGATTCTGGCTGGGCTCCAGCTTGCAACAGCATCTGGGTATCGTGCTGCCGAGCTATGTGGGCGCCATGTTCGTCGCGATCATCCTGCGCAACCTCAATGACCGTGCTCAGGTTATCGAGATGCCCGACCAGGCCGTCAGCACCATCGGCGATGTGTGCCTGGGCATGTTCCTGACCATGGCAATGATGAGTCTGAAGTTTTGGGAGCTGGAGAAGCTCGGCTTGCCGCTGCTGGTGATTCTGGTGGTGCAGGTGGTGATCATGATTTTGCTGTGCGTGTTCGTCCTGTTCCGCCTGTTTGGCCGCAACTACGACGCGGCAGTCTTGTGTGCGGGCTTCATGGGGCATGGGCTGGGCGCGACGCCCAATGCAGTGGCCAACATGGGCGCCATTTGTGACCATTACAAGGTGTTCTCGTACAAAGCCTTCATCATCGTGCCGCTGTGCGGTGCCGTGCTGATCGACATTGTGGCTATCCCGATGATCACCTGGTTTATCAACGCATACAGTTGAGAATCACCTGGTTGCTTCATTGCTAAAGCGCGCCGAAGCCATCGCCGGCAGGGCGGCTTCTGTGTTGTGGGAGCCGACTTGCCGGTCAGGCGCCGATTGCCCGGCGTTTGGCCAGCGGCCGGGCCACGCGCATAGAC
This sequence comes from Pseudomonas sp. WS 5410, assembly GCF_012985645.1. Taxonomy (NCBI): domain Bacteria; kingdom Pseudomonadati; phylum Pseudomonadota; class Gammaproteobacteria; order Pseudomonadales; family Pseudomonadaceae; genus Pseudomonas; species Pseudomonas sp. WS 5410. Next base: position 71,134 of record NZ_JAAQWS010000018.1, read on the forward strand.
ATGCAGGACCCGAGCCCCTGCCAACCAATGCGCGTCCGGAAATTTTCTTCGTTGGCTCCGGTGACTATCATCACCTCACGCTGGCGTTTATTGCCGACTTGAAAGCGCCCATCAGCTTGATCCACTTCGATAACCACCCCGATTGGGTAGGCTTTGCGCCCAAGCGGTATTGTGGTTCGTGGGTCAATCGCGCGCTGAACATGCCGGCGCTCAAGCGCATTGAACCGCCCTGGGGTTCGCGGGGATAACGAAACCCCTTCAGAGATGTGGAAATCTTTGGATAAGCCATGACTCTGTGTTTATCAACGCGGGCCGCTATCCGTAAGGCCTAAACAACCTGACAGTGCCCCTGGAACACCTGATGGTGGATGACAGCATAGTGCGCGTTCATCACCATGGTGCGGCAAAAAACCATGTCAGGACGCCGAAGCCATGGGCAAGTCCAGAGGCGGACTGAGCACCAGGATTCATGCTGCCGTCAATGCCCTGGGGAACCCGGTACGCCTGCTGCTGACGCCCGTACAAGGCTCTGAATATGGCCAAAGGTTTACAAGGTTATGACTCAGATGCCTTCGTGGAGTTGATACAGCGCAATGGGGCTGAAGCCGTCATCCCCTCAAGAGGGAATCGTCTGACGCCCCGAAAGCTGGATCGACCTACCTACAAGGCACGTAATCTGGTGGAGCTTTTTTCTGAGGAGAGTACGGTTCCGGTGCCTTCCCACATCACTCGACGCGCCCCGGCAACATCCCCGCCAGTACCTTGTCCTTATCAACAAAATGATGCTTCAGCGCCACCATCACATGCCCACCTACCAGAGCGCCGCATAACCACGCGCTGTAGGTGTGAATCGCTTTTGCCAGGTCATAGAGGCTTTTATCCGGCTCCACCAGCGGCGGCAGCAGGAATAGGCCCGCAACCAGAATGGGTTTGTCAGCCACCGAGCTCCAGTACCACCCGGATATCGGCAATCCGAGCAGTGCCACGATGTACAGCAACAGGTGGCCAATAAACGCTGCACGCTTGAGCCGTGGTGTCATCGTATCGGGCATCGCCGGTGCTGCATGGGTCAGGCGCCAGGCGATGCGCAGGACGATAAGCAATAGCAGGGTGCTAGCCATCGCCTTGTGTAAAAACGTGAGTTGATGCTGCGGGTTGAATTCATCGCGCCAGTGAACGGCGACAATTCCCACCAGCCAGGCGGCAATCCAGATGAGTGCCATGCCCCAGTGCAGCCATTTTGCGGTGGCCGTATAGCTTTTTGTCTCTGTCATCTGGATGCGCGCCTGTGTTTTGGGTAGGCGCGATTATCGACAATTGGGCAGGGCGGAAAACCGTAAAAACTCGATGATTCCCATCGGCTTTTCTGATTTTCAGCATTTCTCTCCATCCTGCCGGGACTACAAACGCCGGGTCACAGGATGCCCTATTCCTCCGGTGGCGCTGAACCTGTCGCGAAGACGACCACCAAGTCCAGAACAGACGCCCGATCCCGCCGGAGCATGATATTCTGCGCGCCATCTTGGTCTATCCTTTCTCTGGTACGCACTCCCGAATGCGTACCGGCAGAGAGCTGTCGCCGAGGTAGCTGAAGCCAATAATGATAAAAAGTCAGCGCAGAAGGGACATAAAAGTGAGGTCGATACGTCGGCCTTGTGTGCCCACCCTGCAGTTCATGCGAGTACGGGACCCAGCCAAGCATTGCCTGATGTTTGGCGCACCACGGTTGCCGGAAGGTCAAGGACGGTAGGGCGGAAGGCGTTTTATCATAGGTGCTACGATGTTTAAAAAAGTGAACACTGCCCTGCTGGGGCTGGCTTTGTCGATAGGGATTACTTCCGTCCAGGCGGAAGAGGCAAAGAAAGTTGATGTGCTATTGATCGGCGGCGGCATCATGAGCGCGACCCTGGGTGTGTGGCTCAATGAGCTGCAGCCGGATTGGTCGATGGAGATGGTTGAGCGCCTGGACGGTGTCGCCGAAGAAAGCTCCAACGGTTGGAACAATGCCGGTACCGGTCACTCGGCCCTGGCTGAGCTGAACTACACCCCGGAAAACAAGGACGGCACCGTTGAGATCCCGAAAGCGGTCGAGATCAACGAAGCGTTCCAGATCTCCCGCCAGTTCTGGTCGTGGCAGGTTCAGCAAGGCGTTCTGAAGAACCCGCGCTCGTTCATCAACTCCACTCCGCACATGAGCTTTGTGTGGGGCGATGACAACATCAAGTTCCTGAAAAAGCGTTACGAAGCGCTGCAGGCGAGCCCGCTGTTTGCTGGCATGGAATACTCCGAAGATCCGGTACAGATCAAGAAGTGGGTTCCGCTGATGATGGAAGGGCGTGACCCGAACCAGAAAATCGCTGCGACCTGGTCTCCGATCGGCACTGACGTGAACTTCGGCGAGATTACCCGCCAGTTCGTCGCTCACTTGCAGACCACGCCCAAGTTCGACCTGAAACTGTCGAGCGAAGTGCAGGACATCACCAAGAACGCCGACGGTTCGTGGCGCGTCAGCTACAAAAACCTGAAAGACGGTACCAAGACCGAGACCGACGCCAAGTTCGTGTTTATCGGCGCGGGCGGCGGTGCCCTGCACCTGCTGCAAAAGTCGGGCATTCCTGAAGCCAAGGAATACGCCGGCTTCCCGGTGGGTGGTTCGTTCCTGGTGACCGAGAACCCAACGATTGCCGAGCAACACCTGGCCAAGGCCTACGGCAAGGCATCGGTTGGCGCGCCACCGATGTCGGTTCCGCACCTGGACACCCGCGTGCTGGATGGCAAGCGTGTGATCCTGTTTGGCCCATTCGCGACCTTCTCCACCAAGTTCCTCAAAGAAGGCTCGTATCTGGACCTGCTGACCAGCACCACCACCCACAACATCTGGCCAATGACCAAAGTCGGTATTCGTGAATACCCACTGGTCGAGTACCTCGCCGGCCAGTTGATGCAGTCGGATGACGACCGCTTCAAGGCGCTGCAAGAGTACTTCCCGAACGCCAAGAAAGAAGACTGGCGCTTGTGGCAAGCCGGTCAGCGTGTGCAGATCATCAAGCGTGACGAAGAGCAGGGCGGCGTCCTGAAACTCGGTACCGAAGTGGTCAGCTCCGCCGACAACACCATCGCTGGCCTGTTGGGTGCGTCGCCAGGTGCATCCACCGCAGCACCGATCATGCTGACGGTGCTGGAAAAAGTGTTCAAGGACAAGGTCGCTACCCCGGCCTGGCAGGAGAAGCTGAAGCAGATCGTGCCGAGCTATGGCACCAAGCTGAACGGCAGCCCTGAGCGCGTTGCGCAAGAATGGGCCTACACCGCCAAGGTGTTGCAACTGACGCCTCCGCCAGCCATGCCGCAAATGGCTGCTCCACAGGCGACCGAGGCTGCCAAGCCTGCGGCCGAGCCGAGCAAGCCGGCGGCTGACATTGCACTGTAAGCGGTTGACGCAGTCCTGAGACAGGATTGAATCGACAGTTAAAAAACCGCTGAACCGGTAACGGTCAGCGGGTTTTTTGATTGTGGCTATTCGGTCTGCTCAAAAGGGCCGAATACTGAACCCTTTTTTGATCTGCTCATGTAGGTGCAATGCCAGATGATTAGCGCTATCAGAAAGTAAATAAAGCTGATGCGGCGGCAGCCCAGGTAACTGTATTCCGGGGATGAGTTTGGTCAGCCCGGTGGGTTTGAAGAGGCAGGCGATGGTGCGTGCGTCGTAAACATCATGCCCAGGTCGCCTGGATAGGGTTCTTCAGGTCGGCTTTTTGGTTCCCAGCAGCCGCACTTCCTTGAGCAACGCCGCGCCCAATTGCTCCGTTCCCAGTTCCTTGTACCCAACCGCCTTGATCTCACCGTTCTCTTCCGCCTGGATGATGATCACCGGCGTTTCCTTGCCTGTGCCCGCTTCGACGTGCATGGCGTATTGGGGGATCTCCAGCTTGATGGGCGTGCCTGCCGCCTTGCCTTTCACATTGATCAGAAACGCCGCACAGCCATTGTCGACATCGTCGTTGGTGGCCGACCGGCCGCTGACGAAACAGGTCTCTGGAAGGTCCGGCCAGGCGATGGTTTCTGCCAGGGCGAGGGTGGGTGTCAGGAGCAGGGCTGCGAGCAGAAGCGTGCGCACGTTGGGCGGTCTCTCAAGGGGCAGTGGAATACAGGTTTTACCAAAGCAGGTCCGTTGCAGCAACGCCAGGATTCAGCCCAGGCGACGCATGCCGACGGCTTTCGCGGCGTCGATATCAAAGGTGGCGGTGTATTCGCACCCGGCAGCGTGGGCACAGCGTTCGATCAAACAGTCGGCGAAGTCAGCCTTGGTCGTGGTAAATCGGCGCACGGCCTGCCAGATGAGTTCGGCATCTTCGATGATCAGTTCACGGGTGCGCAGCAGGGTTTCCAGAACCGCCACCAGTTGCGTCTTGGTGCATTGGTAGCAGCTCTGTAATACCCATACCAGCTCCACGACCGAGACCAGGCTGACGAAGCCCGGTGAAACAACGGTCAGGGATTCGATCAGGTTCGAGGCCGTGGCCGATTGAACCGGATCGTCCTGAGTGACATAGCGCACCAGCACATTGGTATCCAGGCCAATCATCCCGCTTTCGCTCCCTGCGCGGCGATGGCCTGGTTCATTTGTTCAATGCTGACGGCCTTGGCGGGCTTGCGGATCAGGCCCTTGAGGTCCTGGACGCTGTGGTTGGCAGCGATAATGGCAAACTTGCCATCTTCCATTTCGACAAACTCCACCCGGTCTCCAGTGTCCAGGCCCAACGCGCTGCGGACTTGAACGGGGATGGTGATTTGCCCTTTTGAGGTGAGTGTGGCGGTGGCCATAATGAAGATCTCCATCGGGATATTCCTTACCTTAGGGTAAGGAATAATGGAGGACAAGATCCGTTGGTCCATAGGTCGCTCTGCTGGTAGGTGTCGGTGGTCGGAATAGATAAAACCCTAGTCCGCTTTCGCTCCCTCGACACCCCTCAGATGGCTCTAAAGCAATACAACCTATGACCTGGCAATCTGCCTTATTGCACCACGCGATAGCACGGCACATACGCCGCGCCGCCAGGCAGTTTCATCCGGTGCTGCTCCACAAACGCCTTCAACAGCTCATCCAGTGGTTTCATGATGGTCGGGTCGCCGTGGATCTCGTACGGGCCGTTCTGTTCGATCAGGCGGATACCCTTGTCCTTGACGTTACCCGCCACGATCCCCGAGAACGCCCGGCGCAGGTTGGCCGCCAGTTCATGGGGCGGCAGGGCATGGTTCAACTGCAGGCTGGCCATGTTGGCATGGGTTGGGTCGAACGGACGCTGGAAGCCTTCGTCGATCTTCAGCAGCCAGTTGAAGTGGAAGGCGTCGTTGCGCTCGCGGCGGAACTGTTTGACGTCCTTCAGGCCCGCGGTCATCTGCCGGGCGACTTCGGCGGGGTCATCAATGATGATCTGGTAGTGGGCCTGGGCCGCTTCACCCAGGGTCGCGCCGACAAACGCATGCAGCTGTTGCAGGTACGGCGCCGCCTGTTTGGGCCCGGTGAGGATGACCGGGAAGGGCACGTCACGGTTGTCCGGGTGCATCAGGATGCCCAACAGGTACAGGAACTCTTCAGCCGTACCGGCGCCGCCGGGGAAGATGATGATGCCGTGCCCGACACGCACGAAGGCTTCCAGGCGTTTTTCGATATCCGGCAGGATCACCAGTTCGTTGACGATTGGGTTCGGTGCTTCGGCGGCGATGATGCCCGGCTCGGTGAGGCCCAGGTAGCGCCCGCCGGTGATGCGTTGCTTGGCGTGGGAAATGGTCGCGCCCTTCATCGGACCTTTCATCACGCCCGGGCCGCAACCGGTGCACACGTCGAGGCTGCGCAGGCCCAGTTCGTGCCCGACTTTCTTGGTGTATTTGTATTCTTCGGTATTGATCGAGTGCCCGCCCCAGCACACCACGATCTTCGGCTCGACACCCGGGCGCAAGGTACGCGCGTTGCGCAACAGGTGGAACACGTAGTCGGTGATGCCCTGGGAGGTGCTCAGGTCGATGCGTTGGCTATCGAGTTCGTTTTCGGTGTAGACAATGTCGCGCAGGGCGCTGAACAGCATTTCCCGGGTGCTGGCGATCATTTCGCCATCTACGAACGCGTCGGCTGGCGCGTTCAACAGCTCCAGGCGCACGCCGCGATCCTGTTGATGGATGCGGACTTCGAAGTCCTTGTAGGCGTCGAGGATGGTCTTGGCGTTGTCGATATGGGCGCCGGTATTGAGGATGGCCAGGGCGCACTGGCGGAAAAGCGTATAGATGCTGCCGGAGCCGGCTTCGCTCAGTTGCTGGACTTCACGTTGTGACAGCGTTTCGAGACTGCCCTTGGGGCTGACGGAGGCATTGATGACTTGGCGTTGAGGCATTCTTATTCCCTGAAAGCGCAGCCACCGGGCGATGGACAGCCAGTGGCTTGAGGATGACGAGCGCCGAATACGGTCGCACAGGACGGGCATTTTCCCTGCCCTAAAGGCAGGACGCAAACTCTGTCCTGCCTCATCATGCCGCAGAACTTGCTGAATTCGCGCCCTTGTCGGAAAAATATAGTGCCTTTGGCTGGTGTGGATTGGATTTTGCGAACAGAAGAATTGCGACTATCGTGACGCTTCGGTTTTTCGGACGTCATAGACCAGTACGATTGACGCCGTAATGGCCACCATTGGCCATCGGCACCTTGGAAGAGGCAGAAATTTTATGATCATCAAACCGCGGGTTCGTGGCTTTATCTGTGTGACCGCCCACCCTGTTGGCTGCGAAGCGAACGTCAAAGAGCAGATCGACTATGTGACCGAACACGGTGCCATCGAAGGCGGCCCGAAGAAAGTCCTGGTGCTCGGTGCGTCCACCGGTTACGGCCTGGCTGCGCGTATCAGTGCCGCGTTTGGTTGTGGCGCCGACACCCTTGGCGTGTTTTTTGAAAAAGAAGGCGAAGAAGGCAAGCTCAGCTCTGCCGGCTGGTACAACAGCGCCGCTTTCCACAAGTTTGCCGCCGAAAAAGGCCTGTACGCCAAGAGCATCAATGGCGATGCGTTCTCTGACGAGATCAAGCGCCTGACCATCGAAACCATCAAGAAAGACCTGGGCAAGATCGACCTGGTGGTCTACAGCCTGGCCGCGCCGCGCCGTACTGATCCGCAGGGCGTGGTGCACAACTCCACCCTCAAGCCGATCGGCAAGGCTGTGACCCTGCGCGGGATCAACACCGACAAGGGCGTTGTGGTCGACACCACGCTGGAGCCGGCGACCCAGGAAGAAATCGACGGCACCGTCAAAGTGATGGGCGGCGAAGACTGGCAGCTGTGGATCGACGCCCTGCGTGACGCCGACGTGCTGGCCGAAGGCGCCAAGACCACCGCGTTCACCTACCTGGGCGAAAAACTGACCCAGGATATTTACTGGAACGGCTCCATCGGCGAGGCCAAGAAAGACCTCGACAAGAAAGTCCTGACCCTGCGCGACAACCTCGCCGCACTCAAGGGCGATGCCCGCGTCTCGGTGCTCAAGGCCGTGGTTACCCAGGCCAGTTCGGCGATCCCGATCATGCCGTTGTACCTGTCGCTGCTGTTCAAGGTGATGAAGGAGCAGGGCACCCACGAAGGCTGCATCGAGCAGGTCTACGGTCTGTTCAAGGACAGCCTGTACGGCAGCGATCCGAAGCTTGACGCCGATGGCCGCCTGCGTGCCGACCTGGCGGAGCTGGAACCGAAAGTCCAGGACGCCGTGGCGGCGCTGTGGAACCAGGTGACCGATGACAACGTCAACGAAATCAGCGATTTTGCCGGCTACAAGGCAGAGTTCCTGCGCCTGTTCGGTTTCGAGATTGATGGCGTGGATTACGACGCGGACGTCAATCCGACTGTGAAGATTGAAGGTCTGGTTCAGGTTTAAGCTCTAACAAACTAAGCGAAACCCTTGTGGGAGCTGTCGAGCCCCGGCGAGGCTGCGCTAGCGGTGGTTCAGGCAACATAATGTTGCAGTGCCGCCGCTATCGCAGCCTCGCCGGGGCTCGACAGCTCCCACATTTGCTTCATGCTGGGTGTTCCAGTGACCACACTCGGCTAACGGAGGATCTTCATGACGATTCGTGCAGTAGTTTTTGATTTCGGCGGTGTCCTGTTTGATTGGAGCCCGCAGCATCTGTACCGCAAACTGATTACCGGTGACGAGGAGCGCCAATGGTTCCTCGAGAACATCTGTACCCAGGCCTGGAACACCGAACAGGACGCTGGGCGCACCCTGGCTGAAGCCACCCACAGCCTGATCGCCGAGCACCCGCAACATGAGGCCCTGATCCGGGCCTACTACGACCGCTGGCATGAAATGCTGCGCGGCCCGCTCGCCGACGGCGTAGCGATTCTTGAAGACCTGCATGAGGCTAAAGTGCCGCTGTTCGGCTTGACCAACTGGTCCGCTGAAACCTTCCCCTATGCTCGCGCCAACTACCCCTTCCTGAAGTACTTTCGCAATATCGTGGTGTCCGGCGAGGTAAAGCTGATCAAGCCCGACCCTGCGATCTACCGCGCCAGCCTTGACCAGGTGCGCGCCCATTTGCCGGATATCCGCCCCGAAGAACTGGTGTTTATCGACGATGTGGCTGAAAACGCCCACGCTGCCAGTGCTGTGGGCTGGCGGGGTATTCATCATGTATCACCCGAGCAGACCCGCGGTGAGCTGAAGGCCCTGGGGGTGAATTTCTAACGCGCCCATTGTTCGATCACGAAGTCGACGAAGGCCCGCAGCTTGGGCAGGCGGTAGCGGTCCTGTGCATATAGAAGGTGCATGGAGCGCGAAGGTGACTGATAACCTGGCAGTAGCGCCACCAGTCGGCCCGCCAGCAGGTCGGCGGCCACCAGGGCGTCGGGTAGCATCACGATGCCCATGCCTTCGACGGCCGCGCGCTGCAGGGCCTGGGAGCTGTTGATGGTCATGGGCCCGGACACGGCGACTTCGACTTCACCCTCGGCCCCCCGTAGGCGCCAGAGCTTGTCGGCGTTGCGCCAGTCATCGGTCGATGGGTAGGCGAACGCCAGGCAGTCGTGGTTCTGCAAGTCCATGGGTTGCTGGGGTGTACCCCGGCGCGCCAGATAATCCGGCGATGCGCACAGGGTCATGGTGTAGTCCTGCAAGGGCCGGGCGATCAGGCTTGAAGGTTGCAGCTCACCCAGGCGGATCGCGACGTCGAAGCCACTGTCGATCAGGTCCATCGTTTGATTGCTCAACACCACGTACAGCTGGATCAGCGGGTAGCGGCGGGAAAACTCACTGAGCGCCGGTGCCAGGCGCTCGGCCCCGAACGCGGGCGGTGCGGTGATGCGCAGCAACCCTTGGGGCGCTTCGCGGTGGACCTGTTCCGCCAATTGCTCGGAGTTGGCCACCAGCCCCAGGACTTCCAGGCAGCGCTGGTAATACAGGCCGCCGAACTCGGTCAGGCTTTGCTTGCGGGTCGTGCGCTTGAGCAGGCTGACGCCGAGGCGTTGTTCCAGGGCGCGCAGGTGGTTGCCGACCATGGTCGTAGACAGGCCGCAGACCTGGGCGGCTGCGGTCATGCTGCCGGTTTCTACCACTTTGACGTAGACGCTCATTGCCTGGAACAGATCCATTATCAAGTCCTGATTTAAAGTCATTGCAGGTATGCGCAGTTTATCCAGCTTGAGTGGCTAACGATACTAAGGCCATGACCTTGATGGAGCCCGATGCCATGACCGCCGCTTGCCTGATGACCACCTATCAACCCCTGGCCCTGAGCTTTGCCCGTGGCTTGGGCACCCGCCTGTGGGACCAGCAAGGCCGTGAATACCTTGACGCGGTGGCCGGGGTTGCCGTGACCAATGTCGGTCACTCCCACCCGCGGCTGGTGACGGCAATCAGCGAGCAAGCCGGGTTGCTGTTGCATACCTCCAACTTGTACGGCATCGACTGGCAGCAAAGGCTGGCCCAACGTTTGGCCCGGCTATCGGGCCTGGATCAGGCGTTTTTCAACAATTCTGGCGCCGAGGCCAATGAAACCGCGTTGAAACTGGCGCGCCTGCACGGTTGGAAAAAAGGCATCGAGCAGCCGCTGGTGGTGGTCATGGAGAACGCCTTCCACGGCCGCACCCTGGGCACCATGGCCGCCAGTGACGGGCCATCGGTACGCCTGGGGTTCCAGCGTTTGCCGGGGGATTTCATCAAGGTCGGCTTTGGCGACCTGACGGCATTGGACGCAGTGACCCGTGAGTTTGGCGCCCGGATAGTCGCGGTATTGCTGGAGCCGATCCAGGGTGAAAGTGGCGTGCAACTGGCCCCGCCGGGCTATCTGAAAGCCTTGCGCGCCCACTGCAGCCAGCACGGTTGGTTGTTGATGCTCGATGAGATCCAGACCGGCATTGGCCGTACCGGCACCTGGTTTGCCTTCCAGCAGGAGGGGATTGTCCCGGACGTCATGACCCTGGCCAAAGGCTTGGGCAACGGCATTCCGATTGGCGCCTGCCTGGCCCGTGCCTCGGTGGCCAAGCTCTTCACCCCAGGCAGCCATGGCAGCACCTTTGGCGGTAACCCGCTGGCGTGTCGCGTGGGCTGCACGGTGCTGGATATCATCGAGGAACAAGGCCTGCTGGAGAACGCCGCGCGCCAGGGCGAGCGGCTGCTGGCGCGGCTGCGAGTGGAATTGAGTGAGCATCCGCAGGTGCTGGCGATCCGTGGTCGTGGCCTGATGATCGGCATTGAACTGGCCACGCCGCAGCGCGACCTGGCCGAACGGGCTGCACGGGAGCAGGGGTTGTTGCTCAACGTTACGCGGGGCAAGGTCATTCGCCTGCTGCCGCCCCTGACCCTGGACAGCAAGGAAGTGGAGATGATTGTGCGGGCCATCGCTCGGTTACTGTGAAGCGGGTCCGTTCAGCCACTCCTGGTTCAGCGTCTGGCTATCCCCCAGGTAGTCCAGGAGCCAGGCCATGGCGGGTGACAGTTTGTTCTGCGCCCAGGCCACGCAGGACGGGCTGGCCGGGAAGGGCCGGGACAGTTGCAGGGCCGCCAGTTCACCGCTGTCGATCAATGGCTGCACCAGGTGCGCCGGCACCATGCCGACGCACAACCCGTCCTGCAGGCAATCCATGGCCGATGCCCAGTTGGGGACCACCAGGCGCCGCTGGTTATCCAGGGTCCAGGTGTCGCGCTTGGGCAGGTTGCGCGAAGTGTCGGTCATGCACAGCGACGCAAAGGGTCGCAGTTGATCGTCACTGAGCAAACCGTCGAGCTGGGCCAACGGATGCCGGGCGCTGACCACACACAGCCAGTTCAACAAGCCCATATCACGAAATGTGAAGTGGCTGGCCACCGGCACCGCGCTGGTGGCGCCGATCACGATATCGGTGCGCTCGTCCGCCAGGGCGTCCCACACCCCGTTGTACACCTCGTACTCCAGCAGCAGCTCCACTTCCGGGAACTGGCGATAGAAGTCCAGCACCAGTTGCCGGCAACGCTGCTGTTTGACGATGGAGTCCACCGCCACCTTCAGCTGGCCGCTCCAGCCATTGGCCACCTGCTGGCACAGTCGGCGGGTGCCGAGCATGGTTTTCATCACGCCACGGGCTTCGTCGATAAACAGGCGGCCGGCGGGGGTCAGCTCTACATCGCGGTGGCGGCGGATAAACAGCGGCACTGCCAGCCATTCTTCGATTTGCCGCACGGTGTAGCTGATGGCCGAGGGTACGCGGTGCAGTTCCTGGGCGGCAGCGCTGAAGCTACCGTGACGGGCCACGGCATCCACCACATCCAGGGAGTATTCGGACCACATGAGGGTGCCTTCAAAAATATTGATAAGAGCGTCCAATTATTATCGCTTCACAGGGCAACTGCCAGCTTCATAATAGGCGCCAGTCAGCAAATTGTTTGATGGCAGTACTTACAAGGCTTCAATGAAAAACTCTTTTGGTTTTACCTGGTACCTGGCGGGGCTGAGCATGCTCGGCTATCTGGCCATGGATATGTACTTGCCCGCGTTCGGCGCCATGGGCGAACACCTGCAGATTTCCCCCGGTGCGGTGGGGGCCAGTTTGAGTATCTTCCTCGCCGGTTTTGCCGTGGGGCAACTGCTCTGGGGGCCGCTGTCGGACCGCCTGGGGCGCAAGCCGATCCTGCTGGCCGGCCTGAGCCTGTTTGTGCTCGGCTGCCTGGGGATGTTCTGGGTCGAGACCGCGCCGCAACTGCTGGCGTTGCGTTTTGTACAGTCGATTGGGGTGTGCAGCGCCGCAGTCAGTTGGCAGGCGCTGGTGATTGACCGGTACCCGGCCGACAAGGCGCACCGAGTGTTTGCCAGTATCATGCCGCTGATGTCCCTGTCACCGGCGCTGGCACCGTTGTTGGGGGCGGTGGTGTTGAATCACTGGGGCTGGCAGGCGATCTTTGCCGTGTTGCTGGTCGTCTCGCTGTTACTGCTGTTGCCGACTCTGTTCCTCAAACCGATGCCCAAGCGCCTGGCCACTGATGGCGAACAGTCGCGGCTGGGTTACGGGCAATTGTTCAAGTCGCGGGTGTTTACCGGCAATGTGATGATCTTCGCCGCGTGCTCCGCCAGCTTCTTCGCCTGGCTCACGGCCTCGCCGTTTATTCTCGGTGGCATGGGCTACAGCCCCAATGACATCGGCCTGAGTTATGTGCTGCCGACCCTGGCGTTTCTGGTGGGCGGCTACAGCTGCCGCAGTGCCCTGCAACGGTTCCAGGGCAAACTCCTGTTGCCGTGGTTGCTGGTGGCCTATTGCGTGAGCATGGTGGCGTTGTATCTGGTCGCGACCTTGACGGTTCCGACGTTGACCACCTTGCTGATTCCGTTCTGCCTGATGGCCCTGGTCAACGGCGCCAGCTATCCGATTGTGGTGGCGAATGCGCTGATGCCGTTTTCGGAAAACTCCGGCAAGGCCGCCGCCCTGCAAAACACCCTGCAACTGGGCTTGTGCTTTGTCGCCAGCCTGCTGGTGTCATCCTTGCTGGAGCAGCCGTTGCTGGTCACGGTGATCGTGATGCTGGCGACCGCGCCGCTGGCGGTGCTGGGTTACTGGCTGGCGCGGACCAAGGCGGATGAGTCGCAGATGGCGCCGGCCTAGCCTAGAAGGTCACTTCCATATTCAATGTCGGTGTCGAGGTGCGGCTGCCACGGCCGCCATCGACCCCGAACTTGTTATGCCAGTATTCGTAGCCTACCCCCAGGTACAGGTTGGGCTTGACGCTTTTGCCCGGCCGTACCGCGACCATCAGCGCGGTGCGCATCAGGGTTTCTGCGGCGGTGTCGCGACTGTTGTAGTCATGGCCTTTGTCACCGACATGGTTGATAAAGCCCTGGAACTTCGCGCCATGGTTGCCGAGTTCGAATGGGCGCATCCAGGTCAGGTTGAGCATGTAGGTGTCGTCGAAGGTGTGGTTCGGATCCTTCGCACCGGGGATGCCGGAATGGTTGTTTTCCTTGTAGTACATCAGGCTCAGGTCCAGCACCCCGACCGTATTGAACTTCACGGTCGGCCCGATCACCAGGGCGCGTTTTTTCGCGGATGCCAGGTTGTTGTTGCGGTTGGCATCGAACCCCAGGGTCAGCGCGTAATCCTTGATCAGTCCGGTGCCCAGCGGCCTGTCGAAGACCCGTGACGCATACAGCTGATGGCGGTAGACCGCATACACCTCGCTGCCGCCGTGATCGGTGCCCTTGCGTGGGTCACGGCTGTCGGACAGGAAGACGTCGAGGTTGAGGAAGTTGCTGCCGTACTGGTAACCACTGGCATGGGTGAAGCTGTAGATGCGCTTGCTGAATTCGTCGGGGTTGTTCGGATTGGTGAACTGTTGTCCGTAGCGAAATCCTACGCTGTTGTTCATCCATTCCACCGCGACAGCCTCCCCGCCGCCGAGGAGTGTGAGTAATACGGTTGCGCCGTGCAGTGCCTTTTTCATTGTTTTAGTTCCTTTGGCGTTTGGCTCGTGGCAGCCGTGCAGGGGCCGCCGGGCGCAGTATCGACACAACCGCCGTGATGCTCAAAGAACAGAATATCGACTGGGCTGCTGCCGAATCGGCAGCACTGAAGCTGGCCTGAAGGTCAGGAAATACGCGGTGTACAGGGCAATTCTTCGCGTTCACGCAAAGCGATTTCCTCGCTGATCAGGTGGGCCATCGACTCGACCGCCGTGGGCAAATCCCGACCTTTACGCGCATACAGCCCCAGGTCGCTGAACATCCCGCCCTGGTCGCTCAAGGGAATGTGCAGCAACTCACCCCTGGCCAAATCGGCCTCGATCCCGATGCGCGTCTGGAACGCCACCCCCAACTGCTGGCGCGCCAACTGCCGCGCCAGTTCCATGGAATTGCTTTGCAGCAAGGGCTTGTGCGCGGCCGACGAGCGCTTGTGCAGCGGGGCGATCAGGTGATGGATCGACAGCTCGCTGTTGGCCTGGATCACCCCGTGCTCGGCGCACAGGGTGTAGCTGACGCTGGCATGGGAAGCCAGTGGATGCCCCGGCGCCACCAATGCCCCGAGGCGGAAATGGCCGACACACAGTTGCGTGGTTTCCGCGCTGCGCGGCAGGGCAAAGGCCAGCCCCAGGTCTGCCTGGCCATTGATCACCGCCGCCGGAATGGATTGTGAGCCCTGCACGGTCACACCGATGGTCACCGCCGGGTAGCGCTGGCGCATGCGTTTGAGCACGGCGGGCAGCAACTCCACTGTCGCGCCTTCCACCGTGGCGATCTCTACATGCCCGGTCTGTACCTGGTTCAGGCCTTCCAGTTCGCCGCGCACCCGTTCCACATCCTGCAACACCAGGGTCACATGGCGGGTCAGGATTTCCCCGGCCGCAGTCAGGCGCAGCCCACCGGGCAGGCGCTCGAACAGGACTGCGCCGACTTCGTCTTCGAGTTTGAGAATCTGCCGGTTCACTGCCGACGAGGCCACGTTCAGCCGGCGCGCGGCTTCGCGGATCGAATGGCAGCGGCGGACCATATCGAAGTAGCAAATGGCCGCAGAGTGGATACGCAGCGTGCGGTTGAGCATTTTTTTCAGGTCCTTGTGGGCACGGCTTGAGGCCTTTGGGCAGGGCGGCTGAATGGATTTTTGTAACGTCGATAGCGGGCATCTTGTGGAAATGATTGTATACAACTCTATGGACATCCAATCTTTCTATTGCATACAGTGAGCGCACAACAAAAACAGAGAACCCCTCACCATGACTATCCCGAAGGCGTCACCGCAACGGCCAGAAGATGAGAATCTTGGCGTCGCTGCCAACATGGCTTACGGCCTGCAGCATGTACTGACCATGTATGGCGGCATCGTGGCCGTGCCGTTGATCGTCGGCCAGGCAGCCGGGTTATCCCCCGCCGACATTGGCCTGTTGATCGCTGCGTCGCTGTTTGCCGGTGGCCTGGCCACGCTGTTGCAAACCCTGGGCCTGCCGTTTTTTGGCTGTCAGTTGCCCTTGGTGCAAGGGGTGTCGTTTGCCGGTGTGGCGACCATGGTGGCGATTGTCGGCAGCGACGGCGCGGGCGGTGTGCCAGCGATCCTGGGCGCGGTGATGGCCGCGTCGCTGATCGGGTTGCTGATCACCCCGATATTCTCGCGAATTACCAAGTTCTTCCCGCCGCTGGTGACCGGAATCGTGATTACCACCATTGGCCTGACGCTGATGCCGGTCGCCGCCCGTTGGGCCATGGGCGGTAACAGTCGCGCCGCTGACTTTGGCAGCATGCCGAACATCGGCCTGGCGGCCATCACCCTGGTGCTGGTGCTGTTGCTGAGCAAGGTGGGCAGCGCCACCATTTCGCGCCTGTCGATCCTGCTGGCGATGGTGTTTGGCACATTGATCGCGGTATTCCTCGGCATGGCGGACTTCTCCACCGTGACCCAGGGCCCGATGATCGGCTTCCCCACGCCGTTCCACTTCGGCATGCCGACCTTCCATGTAGCCGCGATCCTGTCCATGTGCATCGTGGTCATGGTGACTCTGGTGGAAACCTCGGCGGATATTCTGGCGGTGGGCGAGATCATCGACACCAAGGTTGACTCCAAGCGCCTGGGCAACGGCCTGCGTGCCGACATGCTGTCGAGCATGTTTGCGCCGATCTTCGGTTCGTTCACCCAAAGCGCCTTCGCACAGAACGTTGGCCTGGTGGCGGTGACCGGGGTCAAGAGCCGCTATGTGGTAGCCACGGGTGGTCTGTTCCTGGTGATCCTTGGCCTGCTGCCCTTTATGGGCCGGGTGATTGCGGCAGTGCCCACCTCGGTGCTGGGCGGCGCCGGGATCGTATTGTTCGGCACCGTGGCGGCCAGTGGGATCCGCACGCTGTCCAAGGTCGATTACCGTAACAACATGAACCTGATCATTGTTGCCACCTCCATTGGTTTCGGCATGATCCCCATCGCTGCGCCGAGCTTCTACGATCAGTTCCCCAGCTGGTTTGCGACCATCTTCCACTCGGGGATCAGCTCCTCGGCGATCATGGCGATCCTGTTGAATCTGGCGTTCAACCACTTCACAGCCGGCAACTCGGACCAGCAATCGGTGTTCGTCGCCGGCACCGAGCGCAGCCTGTGCTTCCAGGATGTGGCGGCACTGCGGGATGGGGACTACTTCAGCAAGGGCAAATTGTTTGATGCCGAGGGCAAGGAGATCCCGGTGGTGGATGCATCACCGCAGAAAGCGACGGTGGCGGGGCGGGCTGAAACCAGCGAGGTGTAACGCCACAAAAAACTGAATGTGGCGAGCTTGTGTGGGAGCGGGCTTGCCCGCGATAGCGGTGGGTTAGTTGATCACTATTTGACTGACACTCCCCCATCGCGGGCAAGCCCGCTCCCACATTGGATTTGTGGTGTTTAGAAGACCGTTGGCGAGCACACCTCATCCAAAAATTTCACCACTGTGCCCATGCACGGCTGGCGCTCCTCCACATGGGGCATATGGCTGGAGTCTTCAAACAGCGCTCCGCGCACATCGCCGATTTCATCGAGGAACGCTTTGAATTCCAGGGAAGCGGCCTGGTCGTGGCGCCCGGAAATCACCAGGGTCGGCACCTTGATCTGCGACAACCGGCCAATGTCGAGGGGGCCATGCAAGGCGTTGTACACCGTAGGGTCGGCCGCCATCTGCGCGAAGGTGCGTGCCACTTCTTCGGGCCACGGGTTGATCCGGCACAGGGGCTGGTCATCGAAGCCGGCCGCCAGGTTGGCAGCGATAAAGGCGCACAGGCCCCGGGGTTGGCGAATCGCGTGTTCACTGCCGAGTCTGCCGCCCCAGGCGTGCCCGAGAATCGCGTAATGGTTGTGGATGTGCAGATGGTCGAGCAGGTTGTCCAGCTCTTCGAGAAACAGCTCAAGCGTCCAGAAATCTGCGGGCTGGTGGGGCAGGTGGGTGGAGTGGCCATTGCCCAGTTGGTCATAGTGAATCACCGCATGCCCACTGGCTGCCACGTCCTTGAAGGCTTCCAGATAGTCATGGGTACCGCCGGGGCCTCCGTGGAGGATGACCAGTGGGGCCTTGCCGCTGTCGAGGTTGCCGGTCACGCGATACCACGTCTGGTAACCGCGAAAGGCTGCATAGCCTTGGCGGGTCTGTTCGATGAATTCCATTTCCGGCCCTGCCATCAAAAATTGGTCGGGTACACGATAGTTTGAACAAAACGTTTAAGTAACTGGCAAAACGGCTAGGTTTTCGTGGCGAGTCGGCAAGGCCCTGGCGGGTGTTCATCGACAGGCCCGCTAACAGTGCTGTCAGTCGGACAGCAGTTTGCTCAGGGCGCCTATATCCATCGCTTCATTGATCGTCACAGGGGCCGAAAAGGTAAAGCGCTCCTTATAGAGCGATTCATATTCCATATCGGCAAACACTTCATTCTCTTGCAGGAAAAGACTGAGTTGAAACAGGCAATAGCCCCCAAATAGTGTGCTCTTGGTCGGCGATAGGATGGCTATCTCATTGCCGGGCCTGACAGCCGCACCCTCGGTGGGCCAGCCTTTGGAGAAGCACTCGGGTTTTAGCCGGGCTTTTTTCAACACGGCTGGCCAACGGCTGTCACCCAGACCGTCGAATTGTTCGCCACCCACCCGGATTTTGAATGAGGTGATGATGCCGGGCCCGATACCTTCGTTGGAAAGATACAGGCCTGCTTTTTCTGCGGTCAGGTGGGGGGTGACCATCAGATACGGCCTGACAGACAGCCGGTTGTGCTCACGCATCAAGTCCAACTGCCAGAAGGAAATCGACGCGGCGGCAATGGAAATCACCACGGCCGCCAGCGAGAGGACTGTGCCGGAGGAGAACCGGGGCTTTTTCGGTGTCAGGGCAGTGGTGGGGCGACGGGGTTTGAAAAGGGGATGGTCATGCTTCTTTTTCACGGGGCGACGTCCTGTCGGGAGGGTTGCAAGATAAATCTCGGGCAAAAAAACCTGCATGTCTGCAGGCTGCTGCTGGCGTGGGGCTCACGACCTGAACTCGAATATACAGACAGGGCATTGATGCCCCCCCGGAGGATGAGGTCACAAGCGTTTTTATACCGGCCGGGCCACGGCCAGATCCTTCCCTGGATCTGGCGACAAACGGCTGTTTAGAAGCTGTAGCGGGCGGTCAGTTTCACATTACGGGGGTCGCCGTAGATGTCGTACGGGGTATAGCCGCCATTGGCTACGCTGCTGTAGTAGGTGCGGTCAAACAGGTTGTTGAGGTTGAGTTGCAGGTCCAGTTGCTCGCTGGCCTTGTACCCTGCCACTAGGCCGACCACCGTGTACGAGCCCTGCTGGTTTTTCCAGGCAGTGGCGCCGGTACCGCCCGAGGTGCGGATGCGGCTCTGCTGGTAGACATCACCGCCAACGCGCCAGCGCTGCAGCTCACCGGGCAGGCTGTAGATTGTCGACAGCTTGAACAGTTGGCGCGGTTTAGCGCGGTCGAAGTCCTCGCCCTCGCGGGCGGCGTTGGCGTCGTTGACGTATTTCGTCTGGGTGTAGGTGTAACCGGCGGACAATTGCAAATCGTCGGTCAGGGCGCCCTGGATTTCCAGGTCAATGCCCTTGCTGCGCACCAGGCCGGCAGCCTCAGAGCATTCACTGGCGGGGCCCGAACCGCAGCCTTTGAAATCGGGCAGGTCCTGGGCGCGATTCTTCTGATCGACCTGGAAAACCGCCATGCTGGCGTTCAGCGCGCCATCAAAATATTCGCCCTTGATGCCCACTTCGTAGTTCTCGCCCACTATCGGCGCGATCACTTTTCGGTCGAGGCCTTTGTTGCTCTGGGGCTTGAAGATATCGGTGTAGCTGACATAGACCGAGTGATTGGCGTCCAGATCGTAGACCAGGCCGGCGTAGCGGGTCAGATTACGCGTAACCTTGTAATTGCCTTCACTGTTTGCGCTGTCTTCGAACGCGTACCAGTCCAGGCGGCTGCCGAGAATCAGCGACAGTGGCTCGGTCAAACGCAGGCGGGTGCTGGCATAGAAACTGTCTTGAGTGGTGGTCTCTGGCAGGCCGTTGTCGCCCCTGACGTAATCGGGTTTGGCGTGACCCCGAGGGTCCCACTCGAAGGGATTGCTGCCCTTGTCGATGAACGCGCTCCAGGCCTTACCGGAACGATAATCCAGCTCGCGCCGACTGAGGCCGACCGTCAGGTCATGCTCTTGGCCGAGCATCTGGAAGGGGCCGCTGAGTGCCAGGTCGTAGCCGGTCTCCTTCTGCTCCATGGCTTCTGTCCATAGATAGTGGCGATCGTAATCCCACACCGAAGAGGCCAGCACGTCAGTGTCGGTCTTGGACTGCATGGCTGCCAGGCGCAGCTTCCAGTCGTTGGCCAAGCCTTGCTCCAGGGTTGCGAAATAGCCAGTGGTGCGATTGTCCGAGTATTCCCAGTCATGCCCCAGGAAGGTGTCGCGCGGCAGCCCCAGATGACCGCCGCCACGTGCCATGGGCAATCCGCCCCAAATGTAGTTGGTGTGGTTCTTCTGCCGGTAGGCCCCGAGTGTCAGGGTGGAGTCATCGCTCAGGTCGGCGTCGACCACCCCATAGAACAGATCGGCATCACTCTCCACCGAGTCTCGGAAGCTTTTGGCGTCTTGCCGCGAGACCACGGTACGGGCGCGCAGTGTGCCGTTTTCATCGAGTGGGCCGCCGACATCCAGGGTGCCGGAGTAATCATCCCAACTGCCGGCACTGCCGGTGAGCGTGGCCTGGAATTTATGGGTCGGGCGCTTGCGCACCAGGTTGATGGCGCCAGCAGGGTTGCCCGCGCCCTGGGCCAGTCCGCTGGCGCCACGAACGATCTCGACCCGGTCATACATGGCCAGGTTGGCTTCTCCGCTGGGCAGGTAGGTCAGGAAGCTGGTGGGAAAACCGTCGTACATGATGTTGTCGATGTCGAAGCCGCGCGCACTGAACGTCGGCCGACCAGCCCCGCCGGAGTTATTGAGAAAAATCCCCGGCGCACTTTTGGCGACATCGCTGATGCTGGTCATGGCCTTGTCGTCCATGCGCTTGCGCGTGACCACGCTGACCGACTGCGGTGTTTCGCGCAAGGTCAAGGGCAGCTTGGTGGCAGTCTGCATGGCCCCGGTGGTGTAGGAACCGGTGTTCTCGGTCATTTCGCCCAGTTCCTGACCGACGATTGCCGTTGCCCCCAATTGCAGGGGGCCGCTCGATTCAGAGGCTTTCTCCAGCATCACGCTATTCCCACCGGTAGCCCGCCAGGTCAAGCCGCTGCCTTGCAGCAGTTCAGCCAATGCGGCCTCCGGTTCTTTGGAACCGACGACCCCAGGGCTGTGCTTGCCCAATACCAACGTGCCATCGAATATCACCTGTAAACCGCTTTGAGCGGCCAGGCGGTTCAGTGCGCCTGCCAGGGGTTGCGGTGCGATATCGAATGAGTGGGGGTCGGCAACCGCCAGGCCGGATATCAGCATGCACAGCATTGTCAGTGGGGTTACGAACAAAGATTTGACTCGCAAACCTTTAGGTAACGGATGGTGCATCGGAGCTCTCCCTAATACGAATCATTATCGCTATAGGGAGGGAAGACGGGCGACACGCCCATAACCGTAAAAATAGTTAAGTTTTGGGTGAAACCACCAGCAGGTAGTTCGTGTAGCGCTCGATTTTGAGTGGGAAGACCTTCTCCAACGTGGCCAAGCCCTCGTCCAAATGATCGAGTTGAAAGGTGCCGCTGACCTTGAGCGCGCCCAGACGCGGGTCTCGTATTATGAAAATTCCCGGCCGATAGCGTTCGACCTGCTCCAACACCTGCGCCAGTGGTGTCAGCTCAAATACCAAGCGACCCTGCTCCCACGCCAGACTCTTGTCGACATCCACGCGCTGCTTGGCGCCCAGGCCGTCGGCACGTCCGGCAACGGTCTCGCCAACGCCCAGCGTCAGCGTGTCAGGTCCGTCGGTGACAGCCACACGGCCGCGGCGCACCGTGACATCAACGTGTTCGCCCTCACGGCGCACTGCGTAGATCGTACCCAGGGCCGTTGCGTTGAAGGCACCAGCCTGCACACTGAAGGGGCGCTGCGGGTCCGGCGTTACATTGAACAGGGCCTCGCCCTTGCGCAAGGTAATGCGCCGCCCATCGCCCGTGAGATTCACATCGACAGCGCTGTTGGCATTCAGGGTGATGTGCGAACCATCAGCAAGGACGACCTGTCGACGCTCACCGGTGCCGGTGTAATAGTCCGCATCCAATGCCATGCGTTGCATCCACGCCACGCCAAGACCGAGCACCAACGACGCCGCGATGCCCATCGCCCACATTCGCCGCGAAGACGGCCGTACTGCAGCAGGAGGCTCGGCCAGATACGCACTTAAACACCACACCCGCCGCGCCTCGACAAAAGCCCGCTGATGCTCCGGTGCCTGTTCGCACCACGCCCGTGCCTCTGCCCGATCAGAGGGCAGCGCCGAACCTGAGGTGAGGCGAATCACCCATGCATGGGCAGTGCGCTGAACCTCGGTAACGGACGGGGTGGTGTCGGGCTGATCGTGCATACCGGCTATCGTTGTAGGCATTGGCTGAGAAAGCCGAGCGCAATGGCTAATTGTTTTTCAACCGTACTGGTCGAGACTTGCAGTTGCAAAGCCACTTCTTTGTGGGGCAGGTTTTGCAGCCGACACAACGTAAATATTTGCTGGCACTGGGCAGGTAAACGGTGCAGGGCGTGGGCCATTGCCGCGAGATCTTGTTGTGCAACCACGACATCGAACAGCGCCGGGCTTTCACCTGTCACTTCGTAAAGATAGCCCATGCCTTCGTCGAGGTGCTCTCGGGTTTGTCTGCTGCGTGCATGATCAATGGCCAAGTTTCGAGCAATTTTAAAGATAAAACCGCGAAGATTGAGCACCGGCTTGCGCGGCGGCTGACGGAGCAGGCGGAGGTAGGTTTCCTGAGTCAGATCGGCCGCAGCCTCAGGATTTCGCAACTGGCGATGAAGAAACGAACGCAACTCGCTGGCATGGGCCCGGAAGGCCAGCTCAAGCTCGTCGGTGGTCATGCTCGACATTGGCAGGGGTCACGCAGCGGAAAGTCATGCACTTTAATGATAACGTTTCGTATTAACAATGTTTTTTTGGGGCTGCCATTTGAGTGGCCGGCTACTGAGAGTGGTGGCTTGGGGATGCAGGTGAGGCAGATGATCGGGCTGCGTTGGCGATCAGCTCGTAAGCGCCGCCAGGGGCCTTATGCGTTAAGGCATAAAACGACGACAGCGAAGGCTGGTGATCAAGATCAATGACGAGGGGGCGAAGATCGGATTCAGCGCAGAAAGCGCCTAGATTGGTTGCGACTGTGGTTGAGAGTGCTGTTGCGATATTCGTGGCGCTGGTCTCTGAAGTGCAATTTAGAGACGGCCTGTTGATTACGCTATACCTACATCACCGATTTCAGTGACCCAGTTGAGAGATGGCTCCACGACCTGGACTCGAACCAGGGACCCAATTTATTTATTGAATATAAATATCCGTTCTTTGATCCATTTTATAAGCTCTTCTGCACCCACAGATTGGGGCTTTCTTTTTTTAACTAGAAGACGAGCATAAATGTTTTGGAATAGTGGGTGATCGATTGATCGAGTCACAAGATCTCCGCTGATCATATCGTTAAAGGCGGAAAATTCGCTCATCATCGTTACCGCATCTCCGCTCATCACATAACGTCGGAGGGCGGTGAGAGAGTTCGTTACCATGGCCGGTCGAATGGATAGATTTTCTGTATGGGTTACGAGTTGAATAACCTGGCCTAATCCGTATTGAAGCGGCATCACCGCTAACGGGTAATGCAGTATCTCTTCGAGTTTCAGGGGTTCACTGAGATGCGTAAGCGGATGATCTGATCGCATGAGCAATCGAACAGGTTGCAGTGATGATGCGCGGTAAATGACTTCAGGATGCGCAGGTGGATTGTACGCGAGGCCGATATGGGCAGCGCTCTGAACTACTTCCTCCAGAACGCTCTTGACCGGAAGCACATCTAGACTGATACGAATGCCGGGATAGGTGGCGGTGAAATCCCTCAAAACATTGTCTATCAGCAAGTCGATGAATCCCTCGCTGGTAACGATACGGACTTCACCCTCCCTCAACCCCTTCAATCCTCGCAAGCGGTCTTCAAGATGCTCTTGTTGTGCCTGGCAGCCACGCCAGAACTCCAGGAGAAGGTGGGCTGCTTCGGTAGGAACCACGCCACGTGCTTGCCTTTCGAACAATACAGTTTCCACTTCCTCTTCCAGAAGTTGGATTTGACGGGTAATAACTGAAGGTGCCGTGTTCAGGTTTTCGGCTGCCCCACGAATTGAACCGCTGGACAGAACCTCATAGAAATAGCGCATTCGGCGTTGATTCAGATCTCTCACAAAAAATCCTCCCCCCGCATGACCGTTGCTCTCAGAGCAACGATACCATCAAAAAGTTGCTATTGCTTGCCTTGCCATTCCGCCTGAATATCAATCACACAATAAAAACGCCTATAGCGGAGGCAGTATGCAAAGGTGCATTAATCCATCGACCGAGCTATCGACCATCTATCGAAAAATAGATTGGCGGTTATTACCCTTTTTGCTCCTATGTTATGTGGTGGCGTATCTGGATCGGGTAAATGTGGGATTTGCCAAGCTTCAGATGCAAAGCGATCTAAGTTTGTCTGACGCTGCTTATGGACTGGGTGCCGGATTATTTTTCGTAGGCTATGCACTGTTCGAAACGCCTAGCAATTTGCTATTGCCGAAGATCGGAGCACGCAGGACGCTCAGCCGGGTAATGATTTTGTGGGGTATTACATCTGCATGCATGGTGTTCGTCGAAAGCGAGAGATCATTTTACGTGCTGCGTTTTCTCCTCGGAGTCTTTGAGGCGGGTTTCGCCCCCGGAATGATTTTTTACCTTACCTATTGGTATGGGCGTGAGCGGTTAGGCAGAGTGATGGCAATCGTTATGCTGGCGGGGCCACTGGGCGGCATATTTGGGGCTCCTTTGTCCGCGTGGATAATGACCGCCTTCGCAGGTTTCCACGGCTTGGCTGGATGGCAGTGGATGTTTTTTCTGGAGGCATTACCGGCTGTAGTGTTGGGTCTCATAGCGTTGAAAGTTCTTAGCGATAAACCCTCGGTCGCGCCGTGGCTGAGCGTGCGTGAAAAACAAGTGCTGAATGCGCATATCGGTGAAGGGCAGGGAGCCCACCATTCGTTTGTACAAGTGCTAAAAGACCCCCGTGTGTATCTAATGGCGGCTGGTTATTTCTGCTTGATTTGCGGAATTTACACAATGAGCTTTTGGCTGCCATCCATTCTGAAGGACGCAGGCGTTCAAGGTGTCATGCAGATCGGCCTGTACTCAGCGATTCCATATGTGGGGGCGATGGCAGGGATGTTGGTCTTCGGTCGTACATCAGATTACTTTTTTGAGCGGCGTTGGCATACCGCTGTACCGGCGTTAATTGCAGCCATCTGTTTAATGGGGTCTGTGATTTACAAGAATGAGTTTGTTTTTGCACTCACTTTCTTGACGCTTGCTACGACCATGATGTGGGTTGCTTATACAGTGTTCTGGGCAATTCCTTCGCAATACTTCAAAGGTGACACTGCTGCGGGGGGTATCGCAGTTATTAATACCATTGGGTTAACGGGCGGGTTTCTCAGTCCCACGGTGATCGGTTATACCAAGTCCATCACTGGCAACTCTGATTCAGGTCTTCTGGTCATGGCTGCAATTCTAATACTGGGTTCATTGATACTTGCCGCCAACAAGCCGCAACGTGTTCAGCAAAAAGTTTGCATTACACAGCCTGTCTAAAAATTTCAACGAGGCGTTTAATAGCCATGACATATCGAATTCTGATCGCTGGTTTTCAACACGAAACAAATACGTTCGCGCCCTCTAAAGCTGAATATGAGAATTTTGTCAGGGGTGAAGGTTTTCCTCAGATGGTAAGAGGCGTTGAGATGTTGGAGCTTCGGAATGTTAATATTCCGGCAGGCGGGTTTCTGATTGAAGCAGAGCGCTTGGGCTATGAAGTAGTCCCGGTGATCTGGGCTGGAGCCAGCCCATCCGCGCATGTTACTCGAGAGACCTACGACCGCATTACCGATGAAATCATAAAAGCCGCTGCAAACGAAGCATTCGACGGTATATATCTAGACTTGCATGGCGCAATGGTTGCCGAACATACGGACGACGGAGAAGGAACGCTCCTAGCTCGGCTGCGAGCTGTTGTCGGCCAGGATATTCCGATAGTCATATCTTTGGATTTACACGCTAATGTTACTGAGTTGATGCTCAACCACGCAGATGCAATGGTTGCATTTCGTACTTATCCCCACGTGGATATGGCTGATACTGGCGCACGAGCCGCCAAATTACTTGAATTGCGGCTCCGCTCGGGAAAACTGCATTGCGAGAGCCTGCGACTCCCTTTCCTGATCCCGATAAACGGGATGTGCACGCTCATGGATCCAGCACGAAGCCTTTACGAGCAATTAGAACACCTTGAGTCCGAAGGTCTTTCATTGTCATTTACTCCAGGCTTTCCGGCTGCTGATTTCGAGGAGTGTGGGCCGGTTATCTGGGGTTATGGAACAGACAGGCAAGCGATCAAGGCTGCTGTTGCTGTCCTCTATAAAAAGGTAGTGGGGGAGGAGGATCAGTGGGAAGTACCTTTTCTGCTCCCGGACGAAGCCGTTCTCCGAGCAATGACATTAGCAGAAACCGCCCAGCGTCCAATCGTCATTGCTGATACCCAAGACAACCCGGGAGCAGGCGGGGATTCGAACACAACAGGAATGCTTAAAGCACTCATTAAACACGGTGCTACTAATGCCGCCGTAGGATTGCTTTATGACCCGGCAGCAGTTCAGTCCGCCATTGCAGCCGGGGTAGGCAGTTTCATTGAAATAACGCTGGGAGGACAGTCAGGTGCACTGGGCGATAGCCCTTTGCAGGGTCGCTTTGAGGTAATGCATCTATCCAATGGCCGCTGTCGTTTTGCAGGCCCCATGATGAATGGTATGGAGGTTGATGTGGGGCCTGTTGCATGCTTGAAAATCGGGGGAGTGAAGGTTGCTGTCAGCTCTGGTAAATGTCAGATGCTGGACAGGAATTTGTATCGGATAGCAGGTATAGAACCCGAGCAAATGAGTGTACTGGTTAACAAAAGCTCTGTTCATTTTCGGGCCGATTTCGCGCCGATTGCCGACCAAATACTCGTTGCTAAAGCGCCTGGGCCCATGACTGCAGATCCTGCGGACATTCCGTGGAAAAGACTTCGTGAGGGAATCCGGCTAAAACCAAACGGGCCTTCATTTATTTGCCAATCGCAACCGTCATCTGACGTTGAACCCAGGTAGACACGCAAGAAAACAAATCCCGGAAAAGCAGGAACCAGGCAGGCGAGATCGCAAAATCCTCGCTTTCAGAAAGCCAGTCTTTCGAGGCGCCTTTCTCAAGTTGCGCTACCGAGGCGAAGAACCCGTCAAGTAGATGCTGGTTATCCGCAGCGGAAATCCATTCTGATGTGATTTCTGCGTGCAGATCAGTGCCCGAGAGTCGAACGACAATGCAGCCAGTCCGGCCGCTTGCACATGGAATGAGGCAACTGCCATGATAACGCCGTGGCCGAGAGCTTTTTCCAACTTCTAAAGCGGGAACGGATCAAGCGAAAAACCTACACCACGCGGGAAGATGCTCGGAATGATGTGTTCGATTACATCGAGATTCTGCTCGACCATCGAAGACTCATGCCTGCGAAAGCTCTGGAAGCCCCCTCCCTCTCAGTGGTTCATTACTCAATAATGCTCTACCGAACTTACATCCATGTCGACTCAAGCGATCTTTTAATTACACTATTCGATCGCAGATTCACTTGAGATACATTGCGATATAATTCGACTGCTCCAGCCACCATGGTGATTTCCATTTGAGTGGCGCCCAATACATCGAGCGCCACGTACAGAAGTGAGTCGCACTTGGTGCGTGAAATGGTGACAGGAGTACCATCAACGGTAATTGACAAGTACTCACACAGTTGGTCATGCGCCACATAGGCTTGCCCAAACTTGCCCCAAGGGGAAACGAAGCTCAGGGCAACCCTAGGGATAGTTCCACCATCAGTCAGAATCCCGTCGGGTATGAAAACCCACTGCCGCTCACTAAGCATTAACCGAAAAGGCTGAAGCACCCGCCAATGATCCCGGCCTAGCAAACTGCTGGCTTCTGCGTCATAGCGTGTGTCCAGTGGAGCATCAAAATATGGATATGTGCGGTTCATAGGCGGCTTGCCCTCTTGAAGAAATGATATGTGAGAGTGCGTATTTTATCGGGTGCTCGCATAAGTCGATTGTCGCTTGGGTGTTTCAATACTTGACTATGGATTGCGTTATTTACATGACCTTTATTCACTAAATGACATCGTAGCCGTCGTCAGAGTATTTCAGGTAGTCGGCTCTGGTTTCAAATTCATCAAATGATGGTGTATTCGTCTAGTGCAGCAGCGGTCTGACATTACCTGCTTGCCAACCCGAGAAGGCATTACAAAGCATCGGCAGAGGGAACAATGGTTGGTACATCATTCGGATAGAGGCAGTATTGCTCGGGGATGTGTCAGCAACTGCATGAGAAACACGGCATCGGAAGTTCAATTACGGACGGCTATGGCTGCAGACAAAACACCATCGCATAGAGGCCAAAGAGATATTGAAGACAGCGCTTATGCTCCAGAGAGCGCAGAATATGATGCAGGCCAGCAGGATGGTGAAGGCGTCGGGGGGATTTATAACGGAGAGAGACCTCACCTGGCGCTGAAATACATAATGCCCGGTGCTGTGCACCGGGCATTGGCGTGAAACTGATTCAGGTGCGGTCAACTCAGCCAGATCAACCGCACCATGTTTTTAGTTGATCATGACACTGTTGTAGTCCTTGGTCAGCACCTCCAGATGAGTTTTGTATCGATTCAGGAATGTGGCCAAATCTGCTTCGCTGTAATCACCGCTTTTCAGCACTGCAAGGTTCGTTGAGAACTCAATCCAGATACCCACTACTATGTCAATCTCCTTACCAGCTACCAAGCGCTTTAGGCTGATCTCTGCAACAGCAGACACGTCGGACAACGTATTCTCTGCACTTTTAAGCTCGCCATTCAGACCCGAAATAGACTGATTGAGTACGTCAATCTCTTTATCCAGATTAGTCCGTGCCGTCGCCAGCTCAATATATTTAATACCGTCCGATACAACGCCAAGGATTTTCTTGAGCAGAGCAATCGCCTGCTTGATAGCCTCTTTTTCAGGAGTAGCCAAATCCAAACTGCTCAGTGCACCGGCGTCAGGCAGGTAAGTTTGAAAGATATCGGCCAAGTTGGTTTGGCGAATCACGTCCTGCGCTTTGATGAGCGTATCGCGCTGTTCCACGCAGGTAGACTTTTTAAGGTTTTGCTCATTTAACTGAGCCAGCACTCTGTCCATCAGATCTCGCGCCAGCTTGAGCGGTTGATCCGTGCGATCGCCAATTTCTACCTTGTAAAGACTGATAACCTCCTTGTCCAGGAGACGAGAACGATCGTTGAATTTTGCCGCAACCTCGTTCAGCATCAACTCGATATTACCTTTGATACTCAAGAATTCTTTGCTGACCAAGTCACGATCACTGTCGCCTAGGTCTTTTCTGTCCAGCGCTCCTTTCAACTCATCAAGAGTATCAAAGAAGCTCTGTCCGTACGAGTTGCTCAGCGCGGTCAACAACATCGGAAAAGACTCCCGCATGGTTGTATCAATGTTTTTCAAATACGCTGCTACTTGCCGCGCTCTTTCATGCAATACGTCGTCAGACAGAGCATTTTTAAAGTTAGCCAACCTTGAAATATCACGACTGGTTTGAACAATTTTATTGACATCAACAGCAGAGATAATGCCGGAGGCGATCGATATTACATTACTCATTGAAACAATCCTTCTATTGGCAAGATAATTAATTAAAGCTTTTTTTGTATTCTTCCAACGCCTCGTTAAACACCTCAACCAATGTGCCAGAGGTGTCTTTTACATCCTGCCATGGGTTAATTACCAGCTTAAACTGGGCAACAAACGAAGTGAGTTTCAGTGCGTCATCAATGCGTTCGAACTGTGCAGCCGACCCATCGATCTTAGTCAGCATATTTTGCCACATCGTGTTCAAAATATTGAGTGCCGCTTCGGCACCTAGCATTCGGTTATTGAGGTCCAAGAAATCCGATTTGTTACGATCCAAAGCGTGCTGCAAGTTTTCTTGACCCGCGACGAAGGACTCCAGAGAATCGACTTCTTCTTTCAGTACATTACGCTCTTTCTTTGCGTTTTCTGCTTTCGCGCCAAATATCCCACCGGTAATGGCCAGGCCGATAAGCCCCCCCGCGATCCCGGCGATCGCATTTTTGACATATTGATCGTAGTCCTTATCCAGCTGGACGATTTTTGCCTTTTTTTCAGCGATAATTTCGTTATTATCGGCGATGGACTTGATGAAGCTGTTCTGTTCCAT
Organism: Pseudomonas sp. WS 5410; assembly: GCF_012985645.1. Classification (NCBI taxonomy): domain Bacteria; kingdom Pseudomonadati; phylum Pseudomonadota; class Gammaproteobacteria; order Pseudomonadales; family Pseudomonadaceae; genus Pseudomonas; species Pseudomonas sp. WS 5410. Next base: position 101,136 of record NZ_JAAQWS010000018.1, read on the forward strand.
CAGGTCGTACTTCCCGATTAAATCGGGTTGTAACCCATCAACACGCTCACCGGTCGACAGTTCTCCGCCCGACAGTTCGATTTTGAATTTAGAGATGCTGTCTTTGAGTTCACGTGTAGCTGTTTGCTGCGCGTTAATGTCGACCTTCATCAGCTTAATGATCTCACCTACAGCAGAGGCAATCTCACCGTCTTCGGACGTATATTTAATCCCCTCAAGCTCGGCATTAGTCAAGTCCCCCAGAGAACTCCTAACGCGCTCCAAGATAGGCATTTCTTTAATATCGGAGATAATGCTGTTACCGCTGCTGAGGATGCTTTGGGCAGCAGAACCTAAATTAATGCTTTGCTGAATGATTTTACTTTCTACCGCATCCCAGCTGGAGGCATGGAATTTGATTTTTTCGAACAGTACCTTAATATCGCTGGGCTCAAGCCCGGCAATGTTCACAGCTTCGTATCCCAAGAATAGCTTAACCTCCGGCAACTCACTTGGGAGTGCGAGACTTTTTTTCACGTATTGCTTAATCTTGATTACATCTTCTTTGGTAAACACCCCAGCAGCGCGCTCCACTCCGGGAGATGAGCCTCCAATCAACCCCATCACTTCTCGCGGAAGATCATTGGTAAGTTCTGACATTTGCACATTAACAGCCATATCCTTCACCTCAATTTATTAAATTTTACGAATTAAACCGCTATGGTTTTTTACTTCGGTGTAATTAGAGTTGGGTATATCCCCTCATGGTGTTGGAACGTCGTGATAGACTACGGCAGGTGTCGGCTTCAATTCGAATCCACCAAGACCGCTATTTATGGTGGTAACTTATTGGAGCAATGCATCATAGATTCGCAATAACTTTGAATCTTCACAGATCGTAGAGCCAGCACGTCAGCCTATCAACAATAAATACGATTTCAGACCACGGCCCTTATCACCAGGACTTTTTTCATTGCTAACGGGCTTTAGTGCCAATTTGACTTTAATTGAAGTGCTTTGATTTATCGATCCAAAATCCGATTTAAGACTTATACAGTCGGGAGCAACTAGTCTTTCCTGAGCACGCTGACACCACATACAAAAAATTATTTAACGATGCGCTCTTCAACTTTCAAAGCGCCGCCACTACTGGCTAATAATGACTAACGCCTGGTCGCACAAAGCTTGAAAATACCAGGCTGCCGTCAACAAGGATTCTTAAACGTCGCTTAAAATGTTTTGAAGTACCCGCCGCTTTCAGTCCTCGTTGCTTAAGGCTCCAAAAACGTGTGTCTGCCGAAAAACAGACCTTTCCTGTCGTTAATTCATGGTTCTTTCCTTGAGCCAAGCCTGATTTGGTGTCAACGCCGATGTACGTTTTCATCCCGAAGAAATACATGCTTTTTTCTTCGTCTGATGCATTTCAGGGTTGTGTTTGCCGTCCGTGTTATTGGTAGAACTTGACGCATGAATGAAGGTATTTGTTTTTAATCGAGACTCACCGTGGTATTCATGTCGGGCGGAAACTTCAACAGAAATGGGAGTTCTCTTCAGTCCACCAAAAACTATTTTGGTTATATTGAGTAAGGGCTCCCCGTACAAGGCGAAACTATTTACAGCATGTCCCAAGGGGCATTGAAAACTCTTCGTGCCTCGCTCTCTGATCAAGGAGCGCATGCGGTAAGCATGTAATGGCGAAATGGCTAAGAGTGGGGCTGAACACTCAATGTGTTATATATGTCAACGCGTCTTGCTTTTATTGCTGACGTCTCTGAGAGCAATTGCTATTTACTGCTATTCACCATTTTTAATTTTAAGTTTTTTGTAAATGTAAGATTGTAATAACATTAATGTAGCATCGGCACCGAGCCAGCCACATAATCCAATTATCACCCCCGAGATTTCTGGAGGAATACCAGCAGACCGACACCCTAACAGTACCAGATACCCAGCAAATGCTGCGCCTACGCCTTGCAACGTCGTCTCACCTATGTGGATTGGTTGTTGAGCTCCTAACCTACGCATCATGTGACCAAGCACCCCTCCAACTGCAGAAATTAAAATATATGCCCAAGACTTAATAAAATCGGATAGCAGATCGTAGTCATTCATACCCATAAAATCCTTATAATACAAAAAGCTCTTCGCCAACACGGCCTACACTACTTGATTAACAATCTAAAAAACGGCGCTGAATGAAATTGGTGTCGCCCCTACAGAACTAAAATATGTCTATAAAAGACATTGGTCACTAATAAAAAGGCGCCAATTCAGAGCGTATTACCGAGGGCATACAATAAAAATCTATAAACAGCGCAGCCTACCCAGGTTGTTAAGTTTTAGTATCCATACGCTTTCTGCCATGTATCATGCGGTCATATGCACTACAAACCAGTGGTCGTCAGTATGTCAACACCGAATACACTTTCAGATTATTCGTGATTTTCAATATCCAGGATATTAACGTAAATATAACTACCGAAAAATCTTAGTCATTGTACTAATCTGGCGCGTGACGATTTCTTATTTTTGGGCTGTTCCCCGAGAGGCTAAAGTAGTCAGCGATTTTTACAAGCTGTCTACTTGAGATTGAAAATCTCCGGCCACTTCAGCCACTTCTTCATAAGCGCTAGACACTATTATCATAGTGACGTGAGGGCACCTCAAGCAGGTGCAATATATATTTAATAATCCACCGTTTCTTCAATGAGCCAGTGTTGCAAAAAATGTAGATCTCCATAGAGATTCGGTCCAACCTAATAGCCATCAGGTAGTTTTTTTATAATGTGCACAAGATACCCTCCATCCACCTCGATGTACCCTCCTTGTTTCAAGGATTTCATGATTGAAAGTGCATGAGACCTGGAAACCCCCGTGGTGTCTGTGATAAATGATATGGCGGTAAATTTTGTTTTTACTGTCTCGGGCAACACATTCATCCACTCTAATGCATATTTAACCTCGGCATAGCCATCGTTCATGCACTGACCAAGCCATTTATTGGAAATGTTGCTTGCGTTCAATTTCATAAAATCTAAAATACTTTTTAGCAATGACTTGTCGGCAGCAGCCAGATGAATACACTCTTCAGGTAGCTCGTAATAAACAGAGCGCGACACAATTTCACATTTATTTGGAGGGTTGTTATAGTTTTGCGTTGATTTATTTAGCAAAACGACACCTCCTGACCCGACGATGCCTATAACCTTTCGATCGCCTATGAGCAGCCGCCACACACCACTTTCAATTGAGAATATTGAATTATTACTGCTCCTAAAAGGCGTGGCTCCCGCTTCAGCAATTTTTATAGTGCCATTCATTTTAATCCAGTTATGCAGGTAACTTATATTTGAGCTGCTAACTTTGTCGTTTCCACTGACAAATCCTGATAGACGAAAATTATTCATTCCTTCTCCTTTTTTAAATTAAATGCATCGTTTGTTTTGCTAGCGCATGAATAAATTCCCCTGGGGGTTTTATACTTTGAATTGGTTTTCGGATGCCAGTATTTTTATTTATTTTTGGCAACTCTTTAGAACGCTTCGATCTAGCACGTTTCTAGTGAATGATTAACTATTCTGTTGAAAATTTACTTTCAGTCAATACAAAGTCTGATTCTGGACAGCTCTATTAGGATTAACTGATTGCCACGACGCGAGTGAGAAACGAAAAGTCACACACCATTGTAAGGGTGCGCTATCTTACAATCAGATGAACGTATGAATAATTGTCGGTTGGCGAACTGAATTTTTTAGCACTGAACTATAGTTTTCTAGTCCGTGGTTATGTTTCTATTGTCAGTTTTCACTCAGCACCAACATACCTTGACTCCGTTGTATTTCATGGTGATTATCGGCAACCGCGGCAGCGTTCCAGCCATGACTGTCTGGGTGGCCAGCAGCCAATCATCCTGCAACTGGATACAACTAAGCGACTCTAAAAGTCGCACTCAAGTGGATAATCCTAAGAAGGGCGATTGCAATGTGTGGCAGCCAAAGCGGGTAGCTTTTCGTGAGGTAATGCCGAGCGAGGTATTCTTCACCTCTGCTGAAATGGTCTGATTGCCCTAATCAAGCGAAATAGCTCTGCCGGGTATTGAGCATCATCTAACGCCTCATGGTTTCCCTCCGATTTGGGGTGAAGCCAAGCGGCCATCTGGCTTGAACGCGTTCCGGCCCAACTCGATTCTGTCGCCCCCATATAAAGCGCTTTGATATCCAGTGCGGCGAAGCCAAAAGGGTTCGACTTCAGAAGGTAGTGGAAATAGTAATTGATGAACGACCAGTCAAATGGGGCGTTCAGTCCAACAAACACGGGCACACCGTCTGCACCTGCCGCCCTCTCTACCCAACCCTGAAATTGCATCATTGCAGCTTCTGGACTTAACCCCTCGAGTTCGAGGGGCTACAGGGACAGCCCTGTTACTGCCAGTGCTTCTTGATCGAGGTTGGCCGAAATTGGCTTCGGTTCACACGAAAAAACTTGTTCTGGATCGTATTCCGTCTAGCAGATTCAGCACAGTGAAAGCCTGCTGGGTGATCTGGGTGGGGGGCGTCGCAAAAATATCGCTGTCCCAATCAGATGGCCGAACCACTACAAAACCAATGCCCCAATCGCTTTGAATGAAGTGGTATTGAGGCATTGCTAGCTCATCGGCTATATCGTGTACCAGGGCTAAAATGTCGCTACGTAAGGCCTTTGGTCTGTCTACAGCGCGTTCGATGGGTGGGATCACCATGTCGGCACCTATAAGGGCCATTTCCAGGATGATGGATCGTGCGCCTTGTGTGTCGACCAGTACGAGGTCGAAATCTGGTTCAAACGTCGAGATGAGGTTTTTGAGTCGAAGGCGTCCGTCGGCGGCGTGGAGTAACAGAGTGCCTAGCTGGTTGAAGGGATCATTTGAATGAATCAGGGAAAGGTTGGGTATGCAGGTTTGGGAGATGATCTGATCGCGTCGGGTCTCATTGTTGGCAATCAGCTCGTAAGCGCCGCCAGGTGCTTCATGCGTTAATGCATAAAACGACGACAGCGAAGGCTGATTATCTAGATCAATGAGCAGGGTGCGAAGACCGGAGTCGGCGCAGAACGCGCCTAGACTGGCTGTGACCGTGGTTTTCCCCGGTCCGCCTTTTGTTGAGAGTACTGCAGCGATTTTCATGGCAATGGTCTCTAAAGTGAAGAATCAGAGACGACGCGTAGATTATGCTATGCCTGGATCACCAGCTTGGGTGATCCGATTGAGATATGGCTCCACGACCTGGACTCGAACCAGGGACCCAATGATTAACAGTCATTTGCTCTACCAACTGAGCTATCGCGGAATGCGGCGTATCTTACTGATTGAAAAGGATAAGTCAAACGTTTTGTATGATTTTCAGCCTGTGCGTGGCAGGGTGTGGAAACGTTTTACTCTTCGCCGAAATGCTATGGATATTGGGCGTTTAAGGAAAAACCATGAATATCAGCTGGTTGGATTTAGCCTTCGGCGCGGTGGTGGTTATCGGTCAGGGGCTGTCGTTTTGGTTCATGTACTGGCTGTTCAAGAAGCTGCGCAAACCCAAGTCGGCAGCTCCTGCCTATGCCCCCGGTACTGGCATTGATGGCAAGGCGATTCCGGTATTGGCCAGTTTTGTCGGGTTGCGCAGGGTGCCTTGGGTGGCGTTGGCCACCAACAGCCTCAACCCGGTATTTCGTCTTGATGGCCAGCAGATGATTTACCGGGTTTTACGTCAGAAGCAACGGCCGTTGTGCGATGTGTCGCGGGTGGATGTGCGCAGTGCTTATGGCACCTTTAATCTGGTGTTTGAGTTCAGCGACTCGCCGTTCACATTGATCGTGAACCTGGGGAGTGCGTCGCGCATGGCTTATGTGCTGTCGTTGCTGCCACCCAGCATGCCGCTATCTGAACGGGCGCAAGCAGCGCGGCTTCCAGGGAATGCTGCCGAATAGAGCTGTCCATACGCCTGCACCAATTGCTCCAACGTAAATGCCAGATTCCGCCCGCTGGGATTGGGCAGTACCCACACGGCAGCATCCCCCAGTGTCTGCGGTTGCAGCCCCCACGTCACCTCGCGCAGCCCCGACAGCGCGCAATAACCCGCCTTGCCCAGGAACGCCACATGGCGCGGTGCATAACGGCGGATCTTGTGTTCAAACCCGTCGGCCGCCGCCTTGAATTCATCCCGCGACAATTGATCGGCCCGCGCCGTTGGCCGTTCCACGACGGTCGTCAGCCCGCAGTGGTACTGCAGCAGCGTCCGGTCATCCTCAGGTAGCACTTGATGCGCAATGAACCCGGCCAGGTGCAAGGTGCGCCAGAAGCGGTTGCCACGCCCGGCAAAGTGATGGCCCTGAGCGGCCGCCAGCAGGCCCGGATTGATCCCGCAAAAAATCACCGCCAGGCGCTCGGCCAGGATGTCCTCCAGTGCTTCACTCATGTGCGGCACCCTGTGCCAGGTTGTCCAGTAACCACTGGCTGAAGCTGCGCGCCAGTGGGTCGCTTTCGCTGTCGCGGTGGGTCAGCAAGGCCCAGTTGGGGCCGCGAATGGTGGCGTCGACCAAGGGGTGCAGCAGGCCATTTTCGCGTGCGTGCTGGCTCAGTAACTGGCTGACCAGTGCGATCCCCAGGCCACCGCAGGCCGCGTCCAGTAGCAGGCCGGGGTCGGAAAAATTCAGCCCCTGGTCCTGCTGGCCGACATCAATCCCGGCTTCCACCGCCCAATGGCTCCAATCCATTTCCCGCTCGCCATGCAGGGTGGTGCGTTGCTCGCGGGGCAGGGCCAGTACGCTGGGGTGGGCGGCGGGATACAGGCGGTCGGTATGCAGCACTTTGAAGCTGCACTCGGCCTGGGCGCTGATGTCATCGCGCACGGCGAGGTCGATGGTCTGGGTGGCCATGTCGGGTACTTCGTCGGTGCTGAACAGCCACAAATCCACGTCCGGGTGGTGCCGGCGGAAGTCGGCCAGGCGCGGCAGCAGCCAGTGGCGAGCAAAGGCTGGGGTGGTGTTGAGCACCAGTTGATTGGCCTTGCGGTACTGCCCCAGTCGGCGCACACCCACGGACAACTGCTGCAACAGGGCCTGGGTGGTGCTGAGGAAATCATGGCCGGCATCGGTCAGGGCAACGCTGCGCCCGTTGCGAAAGAACAGCGGCTGTTCCAGGTACGCTTCCAGGCTACGGATCTGCTGGCTGATGGCCGATTGGGTCAGGTGCAGTTCGTTGGCAGCCTTGTGAAAACTGCCCAGCCGCGCCGCCGCTTCAAAGCCGCGTAGTGCCCCCAGGGGCGGCCAGTGTTTAAGCATGCTGATAAGTTTTTCTAATCATTTATCTGCAAAATCCATCGTTTGTTTGGCGGTTTGGCCAAACGTAGCATGGATCCCCATAGCGTGTACGCCGTTTTTGGTGAACACAAGGGCTTAACTCAGAAGGGGGTTGTCATGCTGCAGAACGAGATGCCACACAGCGGCTGGAGGATGCCGGCGGAATGGGCCAGGCATGCTGCGACCTGGATGGTCTGGCCCCATAACCAGGCGCTCTGGGAGTCGGGATGGCGCGTAACGCTGGCCCAGGTGCAGGCGGATTTTGCCCGGGTCGCCAATGCCATCGCGCGGTTCGAGCCGGTGAAGCTGGTGGTTGACCCTTCTGCACTCGACACGGCCAAAGCCCTGTGCGGCCCCAACATTGAACTGATCGCGCTGGCGGTCAACGACAGTTGGTGCCGCGACTCCGGCCCCAGCTTTATTGGCCACCCGCAATTGGGCTTGGCCGGTGTGAGCTGGCGTTTTAACGCGTGGGGCGGCAAGTCAGCCTATGACCTGGATGAAAGCCTCGCTCGGCGCACCCTCAACCACTTGGGCCTGCCGTGCTTTGGCACGCCGTTGAGCAATGAAGGCGGGGCGATTCATGTGGACGGTGAGGGCACGTTGATCACCACCGAGTCGGTGTTGCTCAACCCCAATCGCAACCCGGGCATGAGCAAGGCCGAAATGGAGGCGATCTTTGCGCGCGGGCTTGGGGTGACAAAAACCATCTGGTTGCCAGGCGACCCGCAGCATGTCACCGGGGATGTGACCGATGGCCATGTCGATGGCGTGTGCGCCTTTGCCCGCCCCGGCGTGCTGCTGGTAGATGCCACGCACGACCAGGGTTCGGTGTACGCCGAGGTCGCACGGGAAAACCGCCGCGCCCTGGAATTGGCCACCGATGCCAAGGGCCGCCGGTTCGAGTTGATCGAACTCTTTGAGGCCAGCGAGGCGGTGGATGCCGACGCCGAGGTGTTTTGCGCCTCCTACACCAACTTCTATATTGCCAACGGCGCGATCATCATGCCCGCCTATGGCATCGCGGCGGACCAGGTGGCTGCCGATGTGCTGGCCCAGGTATTTCCGGATCGTGTGGTGGTGCCGGTGCGCATCAACCACCTGGCCCATGGCGGCGGCGGTGTGCATTGCATCACCCAGCAGCAGCCAGCCTGGCCGGTAAAGGAGTGATGCCATGCGCCAGCTGACCATTGCCACCACCCAGATGCCCTGCACCTGGAACCTGCAACACAACCTTGATCAGGCCGAACAACGGGTGCGTGAAGCGGCGGCCCAGGGCGCGCAGGTCATCCTGCTGCAAGAGCTGTTCGCCACGCCGTATTTTTGCATCGAACAACAACACAAGCACCTGGCCTTGGCTGAAGAGTACCGCCACAGCGCGGTGCTCAAGCGCTTCGCCGCGCTGGCCAGGGAGTTGGGAGTAGTGCTGCCGCTGAGCTGGTTCGAAAAGGCCGGCAACGCCTACTTCAATTCACTGAGTGTGGCCGATGCCGACGGGCAACTGCTGGGGGTATATCGCAAGACCCATATCCCCAACGCTATTGGCTATCAAGAGAAGGAATACTTCAGCCCCGGCGACACCGGCTTCAAGGTCTGGGACACCGCGTTCGGCCGCCTCGGCGTGGGCATCTGCTGGGACCAGTGGTTCCCCGAGACCGCGCGTTGCCTGGCGTTGCTGGGCGCCGAGGTGTTGCTGTTTCCCACTGCCATCGGCTCCGAACCGGGTTGTGCCAGCCTGGACTCCCGTGATCACTGGCAGATGACCATGCGCGGGCATGCCGCTGCCAATCTGCTGCCGGTGGTGGCGGCCAATCGTGTGGGTCGGGAAGTGGCGAGCAGCGACTCAACCTTGCAGATGGAGTTCTACGGCTCGTCATTTATCTGCAACCACAAAGGCGCGTTGCTGGCCGAGGCCGACCGCGCCAGCAGCGGTGTGCTGCTCCAGTGCCTGGACCTGGCGGCCATGGCCGAAGAACGCCTGACCTGGGGCATCTACCGCGACCGCCGCCCTGACATGTATGGCGGTTTACTGACCCAGGACGGTCGCCACCTGCATCCACGCTGGCAGACCCAAGGGGTATGACATGAAGCTGATCCACTGCACCCTGGCCCTGAGCATCGTCATCCCGACGGTACAGGCCGATGAAAAGATCCTGCGCCTGTACAACTGGGCCGACTATTTTGCCGAGGACACCCTGGCGCGCTTTACTGCCGAAACCGGGATCCAGGTGATCTATGACGTGATGGATGGCAGCGAAACGCTGGAGGCCAAGCTGATGGCCGGTGGCAGTGGTTATGACCTGATCTTCCCGGGCGATACGGTGGGCGAGCGCTTGATGCGCGCCGGCAGCCTGCAGCCACTGGATCCGGCAAAACTTGAGGCGCTGGAGGATATCGAGCCGGGCCTGCAACAACTGCGCAGCCATTACCGCGCGTCCAATCAGGCCACAGTGCCCTATACCTGGGGCACGATTGGCCTGACCTATAACGCAGAGCAAATCCTACAGCGCATGCCGAATGCGCCGGTCAATAGCCTGGACCTGTTATTCAAGCCGGAACTGGCTCGCCAATTTGCCGATTGCGGCATCTCGCTGATCGACTCGCCCGACGAAGTACTGGCCGTGGCGCTGATCTACCTGGGGCGCGAACCGCGCAGTGCCAAGCCCGAGGACCTGGCTGCGGCCAGCGCCCTGTTGCTCAAACTGCGGCCGTATATCCGCAAGTTTCAGTCGCAACCGGTGACTGACCTGGTCAATGGCAACCTGTGCCTGTCCCTGGGCTACAGCGGCGACATGACCCAGGCGCAGCGGGCGGCGGATGCGGCGGGTAAAAAGGCGCGCTTCCAATACCACATCCCCCGCGAGGGCACGACGGTGTGGATGGACACCATGGCCATCCCCGTGGATGCACGGCATCCGGAATACGCCTACGCGTTTATCAACTTTGTCATGCGCCCAGAGAACATGGCGGCCATCAGCAATTTCACCGGCTACCCCACGGCCAATGCCAAGGCCCGCGCCAGCGTCGATCCGGCCATGGGCAACAACCCGGACATTTACCCGGACGACGCCACCTTCAAACGACTGGTGGCCGGGCAGGATATTCCCCAGGCCGATATGCGCGCACGCATGCGGGTTTGGACTAAGTTCAAGACGGCCATTGGTCAATGACGGTCAACCCAGAGGTGCACATGAGCACACGTCGCCAATTCATCCAACAGGCCGCGGTGGTGGCCGGCCTGGGCGCCGCCGCGTCCATGGGGCTGCCCGTCTACGCGGCGGTCCAAGGCCGCTGGTTCATGCCCGATGAGGGCGAGAAACACCAGCGCGCCTTTATCGCCTTTGGCGCCCAGGAGGCGATTCACCAGGACTTCACCCCCGCTGTGCAGGACGCCCTGGGCCGTATCGCTCGTACGATTGCCGAGTACGAACCGGTCACGGTGTTCTGCCGCGAAGATGAGCGTGAGCTGGCCGAAGAAAAATGCGGCACCCGTAACATCACCTTCGTACACGCCGAGCTGGATGACATCTGGATGCGTGACACCAGCGCCAACTTTGTCGTGGATGACAATGGCCAGTTGGGCGCAGTGGACTTCAACTTCAACGGCTGGGGTAACAAGCAGCAGCACGCCGACGATGCCGAACTGGCGGCTCACGTTGCCGAGCTGGCAGGCGCAACTTACATCCGCAGCGAACTGGTGGGCGAGGGCGGTGCCATCGAAGTGGATGGCCATGGCACCGGGATCATGACCGAAAGCAGCTGGATCAATGCCAACCGCAACCCCGGCTGGAGCAAGGCCGACGTCGAGGCTGAGCTGAAGAGCCGACTGGGCTTGCGCAAGATCATCTGGTTGCCGGGTATCAAGGGCAAGGACATTACCGACGCCCATGTCGACTTTTACGCACGCTTTGTCTCGCCGGGCGTGGTCATCGCCAACCTGGACACTGACCCTGAATCCTACGACCACCAGGTGACGTTGGCCCACTTGGACATGCTCAAGCAGGCTAGCGATGCCGATGGCCGGCCGCTGCAAATACACACCGTGTCGCCACCGCTGAACCCGCGTCGCAACCGGTTCAGTCGGGATAACCCGGACTATGCCGCCGGCTACATCAACTACTTCGTGATCAACGGCGCAGTGATTGCGCCGCAGTTTGGCGACAAAGTCGCCGACCGCAAGGCCTTTGACTTGCTGTCCAGGCTCTATCCGGGGCGCAAGGTGGTGCAACTGGATATCGACGCGATTGCAGCCGGCGGTGGTGGCATTCACTGCGTGACCAGTCACCAGCCGGCATGACCTTGGGAGTTACAGCGTCTGCACGATGATCTGGCTCTTCAGGTCGTTGACCATGCTTTCGATCACCGGCTTCATCGCCTTGAAGTCCTCGGGGCTGCACACGGTATTGGCATGGGCGAACTTGAAGTGGCGGGTAATCAGCACCGTGTTGCCTTCCTTGGCGTAGGTGGCCTGGTAGTCAAAACCGGCCTGTTGCAGGGACTGTGGCTTGGGCACGGCGAGGACGGTGACTTCCTTGGGGAACTCGAAACGGGCCTGCTCCTGGGTTTCTCCCGAGAGGCAACCGAACTCTTGGGTGCGGTCTTTTTCCGAGGCGAAGGCAAACACGTTCTGTGCAATGCCGCCGACCAGGCTGCTGAGCGCCGGCACGCCGGTCGGGCCTGGCAGGTTGACCAGGTTGTCGGTGCGCCCTTCAAGGGTGTTCTTGAACGGGTTGACTTCATCCTGCAAGGAGTCGCTTTTGAACGTGCCCTGGCCCGTTTGCCCGTACCAGCCGAGGACGTTGCGGATCATCGAGTCGCGGTCAGCCGGTTTCATTGCATTGAGCAGGTAGCGATTGAACTCTGAGCCCCAGCCTTCCACGGTGGTGGCATGCACAAAGTCCGCCGCGCCGTTGCTGTCGACCTTGAACAGCAGGTCGTTGGTGACCTTGCCGGTTTGCGCGGCCGGGGTCTTGGCCATTTCGCCGGACTGCGTCAACAGTACTGGCTTGCCCAGCACCGGGATCGGCAGGTAGCCCGCGGCAATGGCTGTGGCGGTGGAGTCCAGGTACAGATCCAGGGCCGGCACATAAGTGATCGCATGGTTGAGCACACCCAGGGTGGGCACTTTGGCCAGGGTGTAGCTGTTACCCAGGTTGACCAGCACCGGCGAGCTCTCGATCGCTACCGCGCGCAGCATGGCTTCCAGCAGGGCCACATGGTCCTTGCAGTCGCCATAGCGGTTGTCCAGCACGGCCTGGGCCGGATGCGGTACTACGCCGCCCGCGCCGACATACACCGCTACATAACGAATGTTCTTACGAACCCAGTCGCTCAGGGCCAGGGCTTTGCTGCGCGGGGTGCTCAGGTTGGCCGTAAGTTGCTTGGCCAGGGCGGCAATGGCCGGCGTCACTTCGACCTGGGCTCTGGCCTCATAGGCCTGGGCAAAGTCCTTGTAGCTGGCGAACGTCGAGACCGCGAGGAATTGGCCGTAATCGACGTAGGACACGGCGCCGGTTTCCATGCGCGCCTTTTCCTGTGGTACGTAGTCCCAACGGTACACCTTGCGCCCGGCAGCCGCGGCCGGGGTGCTGGCCTTGAAACCCCGGGCATCGACGAACAGCGGCTTGTCGGCTGGCAAGTCGTAGCTCAGGCTCAACTGCTCGGCATCGTAGAAGTCCGGCACGTAGAAGTCTTCGAACTGCTGCGGGAACAGGGCAGTGGTGCGCTGGCGCTGGTAGCGCAGAACCAGCCGGTCACCGACCGCTACCTCTGGAAATATCACCACTTTGACCCGCGAGTCCTGGAACATCGGCGCCTCGGAAGAGGCGGTCTCCTGTTGTTCCTTGATCTGCTCGGCGCCCACCTTCACCTTGCGGCCGTCGGGCTTTTGGGTGAAGGCTTCAAGCACCTCGAGGTTTTCCAGGGAGCGGTTGTAGCTCAGCGAACGCTGTGCGTTGTCTTTGATCGCTCGCTCTTCATTGATCCGCGTGACCAACTCAACCATCTGGACAAAGCTGCCATCGGCATTGATCACGTACGACTGGTGGTTTTTTTCGAAGGTGGCCGAATGGTCGGTTTCATCGGTGGCGGCTTGGGCACTTAGCGTACAGGCAAGCAAAAAAAGTGCGCCCAGCAGGCGCATCGAGTGCAGGTAAAAGCTTTGCATAGAGATCCTTCTGATTAATGCGACGCTCACTCTGCAGGGAAGAGCGCACTGTGATAAACGAAATGTTTAATGCGACTCATTATTATCTACGCGCTCGAAAAATGCAGGCTTTTTAATGGCCCCTGCGAACATCACCCAACGAATCCCGCTGCATCGACTGCAGGTTTTTCTCGATGGTTTCGCAGATGGCCTCTGTCTGGATCTGGTGCTCGCTGGAGCGAAACGGGCTTTGCAGGTCGGTGCCGATGCGTTCGATGGCCAGCAGCATAAAACCCACCACCGTCGATGCCAGTGGGGTGAACCAGCCCAGGGACTCCACCAGCCCCACTGGCACGATCAGGCAGAACAGCGAAATAAACAGCCGGGGGAAATACACATAGGGGTAGGGCAGTGGTGTGTTGGCGATGCGCTCCATGCCGCCCTGGCTGTTGGACAGATCAACCATGGTTGATTCCAGCCGCGCCAGGCGAATGCTGTCCAGGCGCCCGGCCTTGTATTCGCGGGCCAGCAGGGCCGCGGAGCCGGTGAGGATATCGTTGGCAAAGTTGTTGGTAGCGCCGTTGCGCGCGAACTCATCCCCAGGAATAAATGCCCGCACTTCCTCCGGGCACGGCTCGCCTCGCAGGTGCGACGCCAGGCAATTCACATAGGCCACGTGGCGGCGCAGCAAGGTCGACTTGATCGGATTGACCTCGTTGTCGGGGTCATCCAGCAGCGTCAGCACCTGCCGCGCAAAGCTGCGTGAGTTATTGACCATCGCGCCCCACAGCGTGCGCGCCTCCCACCAGCGGTTATAGGCGCTGGTATTACGAAAGCTGATCAGCACCACCAGCGCCGAGCCGAGCAGCGTCAGGGGCATCAGCGGCAGGTTGATCTTGGCGTTGAGGAACAGCATGAAGTCCACGGTGACCGCAATATCCCACAGCAGCAGCCAGAACAGTGCCCAGCCGACATAGCCCATGGTCTTGATAATCAGGCGGTACTTTTTGACGATGGCAGCTTTCAAACACAAACCTCCGAGCGGGCGAAAAGCATCGATGCCCTAGCTCGGACGGTGTTTGCGCAAGAAAGGTTCGCGCCTTATGCGTCGTGCAGGGAAATGCGCGAGGTCTCCGGCAAGGCCAGGCCGCCGGCCAGCGCGAGCAAGGCCACGGCAATCAGGTAAAACGCCGGTGACAGGTTGCTACCGGTGGTGCTGATCAACCAGGTCGCCACCAGCGGCGCGGTGCCGCCGAAGATCGTGTAGGCCATGTTGTAGGTGATCGCTGAGGCGGTGTAGCGCGTGCGGGTCGGGAAGGTCTCCGAGAGCAGGGCGGCCGTGACCACGCCGCACAATACCGCGCCCACCGCCAGCAGCATCACGCCGATGATGGACGCGGCGAACGAGCCGGAACTGGCCATCAGGAACGAGGGGTATACCACCCCCATCAACAGCCCGCAGGCGGTCATTACTGTGACGCGCCGCCCGACCCGGTCGGAATACCAGCCGGCCAGCGGGCATATCGCCGCAGCGAAGATCAGCGCAATCAGCGACACCAGCAACGCCGTCGCCCGGCTCAAACCACCGGCCACCTGCAGGTACGTGGCAAAGTAGGTGGTGAACATATAAAACGACAGCGCCGTCAGCGACACAAAAGCGCCCAGGCAGCAGATTGCCGCGCCATGGTTGCGCAGGGTTTCCTTGAGCGGCGAGTGGGCCACCGCGTGCTCCTGCTCGACCGCCTGGAACGCCGGGGTTTCATCCAGCCGCCAGCGCAGGTACAGGCCCACCAGGCCCAGCGGTGCAGCGATCAGGAATGGCAGGCGCCAGCCCCAGCTGCCCATGGCTTCGGCCGACAGCGAAGCCTCCAGCGCATAGGCCACCACCGCCGCCGAGGCAAAGGCGGCAAAGGTCGATACCGGGATAAAGCTGCCATACCACGCCCGTTTATCGCTGGGCGCGTGCTCCATCAGGTAGGCGCAGGCGCCGGCGTATTCACCGCCGGCGGAGAAGCCCTGGGCGCAACGGATCAGCGACAACAGGATCGGCGCCGTGACGCCAATCGCGGCATACATGGGCAGCAGGCCGATCAGGGTCGTGGCCCCGGCCATCAGCAAAATCGTCATCGCCAGGGTGCGCTTGCGGCCGATGCGATCGCCCAGCATGCCAAAGAAAATCCCGCCCAGAGGCCGAAAGGCAAAGGCCACGGCAAACACCGCGAAGGTCTTGAGCAACGCCGCACTGGCATCGCCACTGGGGAAAAACTGCTGGGCGATGGTGGTGGCCAGAAAGCCATACACGGCGAAGTCGAACCACTCGACAAAGTTGCCGATACCGGCGGCGACGATGACTTTTCTCAGGGTTTGCGGTGGGACCTGTTCGGTGGATGCACGCGTCATGGCGGGGCCTCGGCATTTCGTCAGTAATCGTTCGATTATCAGGAAAGTGCCCGGGGCGGCTTACTTCAAAAGTGTCATCGGCGTAGTCAGCACCGACCTGCCAAGGCAATGAAGATCCAATGTGGGGGGCTTGCCAGCGATAGCGGCGGGTCAGCCGACATCAATCCCAGCAATACCGCCGCCATCGCAGCCTCGCCGGGGCTCGACAGCTCCCACCTCGATCTTCAGGGTTTGGAGGATTGCATTTCAGCTGCCACCGCAGGATGCATACGATGCTCAATGTGCTGAAGATCCAATGTGGGAGATTCTATGGTTTTGGGGAAGCCCCCAAAACCGCTTTTGACTGGTATTCGCTCAGGTTTTTCATGAGCGAAAAGGCGATGCGCGCCAGCTTGCGGCCAATGATGACCAGGGCT
>NZ_JAAQWS010000019.1:0-112584 GCF_012985645.1 Pseudomonas sp. WS 5410
TTTTGATCTGAGGCGCCCCGTTAAACCACGCTGGCCGTCATCCGATATTGATTTGGGGGGTAACCCGGCAGGACGCCGGGTTAGCCGCGCTGGGCCATGGATGGCCCATCGCGGCGGCCCCCCAAATCAATGTCGGATGACGGGCACACCGAGCCTGGGCGAGGTGCCGAGTGGTGGGGCAAGAGCCCTTTTGGTTACTTTTGGGGCTCTTTTCCAAAAGTGACCCGCTGTAAGAGCGGAACCAATAGCCGCCGTGACCGCAGCAACGGATATGTACACAAACCCAGAAAAGAGTGGTTTAAATACTCATGCCGCGATGGCGGTATATCAGGTTAGGAATACTTGCCTGACACCCCGCTACCGCGGGCAAGCCCGCTCCCACATTTGCCCGGGGATCAGCCCCGTTCGCGCGGAATCAGGCTCTGCAACTGCAAGGCCAGAAAATTGGCATCAAAGGTGAACGTGTCCGGGTCTTTCAAACCATTGGTTTTCTTCCACAGCCAATCATCATTCCCCGGCAACAACACCAGCGAAATACTGCCGTAGCGAGCAGCAGTCAGCCCCATGACCGACAACGAAATCAACCCACCCGCCCCCATCACATCCGGCACAAACTCCACCGGCTTGCCTGCGATATGAATGGTCAGTTTCTCGGTCTTGAAAGTCGACGTCTCCACCGGCACGCTTGGGCCAGACGCCACATAAGCCTCACGCTGCACCTCCAGCAAACCATCACGCTTGACCGGCGCCAACCACTGCTCGATCTCGCCGTACAGCTCAGTGATTTTCTGGGTCCAGCGGGCTGACTGCACCTCGAACTGCTGGCGCTTGTGCGCTTCGCTGTCGGCGTAGTGACGAAGCATCTCGCCCAATTGCTGTACATCGTCCATTGCGGTGTTCCTCGGGGACTGCAAACAACGATCATGGCAGATGCAGCAGCGCCGCGTATGACTAACGCTCACTGGTTGGGTAAGGTGTGGCTTTCGCCTATCCGCTTGAGGAGCTTTGCATGCGCACCATCGGCCTAATCGGCGGCATGAGCTGGGAGTCCAGCGCCGAGTATTACCGGATCATCAACCAGCAGGTACGCGACCGGTTGGGGCCGCTGCGCTCGGCACAAATCCTGCTGTACAGCGTCGACTTCGGCCCGGTGGAACAGGCCCAGCACGCCGGGCGCTGGGATGACGCGGCGCTGATCCTGCAAGACGCCGCGCGCCGCCTGCAAGCCGGTGGCGCCGACTGCATCGTGCTGTGTACCAACACCATGCATCTGCTGGCGCCACAGATCGAAGCCGCCGTATCGCTGCCGTTTCTGCATATTGCCGATGCGGCCGGCGCAGCGGCGGTCAAGGCCGATACCCTGACCGTCGGCCTGCTGGGTACCGCGTTTACCATGGAACAGGATTTTCTCAAGGCACGCCTGGCAACCCAGGGCTTGAACGTGCTGGTGCCCGACGCAGCAGAACGCCACGCCGTGCACCGGATCATTTATGAAGAGTTGTGCGTCGGGGTGATCAGCGAAGCCTCACGCCAGGTTTACCAGCAGGCCATTGCCAACCTTGCAGCCCGTGGTGCCCAGGCGATTATCCTGGGGTGTACCGAAATTGGCCTGCTGATCAAACCCGAGCACAGCCACCTGCCGTTGCTCGACACCACCGAGCTGCATGCACAGGCTGCGGTGGCGTTTGCCCTGGGGGATCAGGCGGTCTGACGCAGGCGGGCCATGCTCAGGGCGTCGACAAATACGCCGTCGCGCACGGCGTAATCGCGCAGCCGGCCTTCAGTCTCGAAACCGAACTTGCGGTACAACGCCTGGGCCGGCTCGTTGTCGACATACACCGTCAGTTCCACCCGGTGCAGGTTCATCCAGTTGTCGGCCACCTCCAGCGCCGCGCCCAGCAGTTGGGTGCCCACGCCCTTGCCCTGCCAGGCCACGGCCACCCCCATGCCGATACTGCCGACATGGCTTTGCCGACTGCGCGCATATTGCTCCAGGGTGCAGTTACCAATGACCTCGCCCGCCTGCACCGCCACCAGCCTGAGCAGTCGCTCATTGGTATCGGCCAGGCGCTTGCGCCACACCTCCAGTGACTGGAACGGCATCTGCAGCACCTGACGGCACACGGCCGGGTCGTTGTAGAGCGCACGCATGCCTTCGAGATGGCTTTCGGCAAAGCGCTGGATCACGATCGTGGAATCAGGTGTAGGCATTGTGTTTCATCCTTTGAAAGACAAGTGGCCGAGCAGTGTAGGCAGCGACAGCAAGCGCTGTCATCCGCGGCTGCGTTGCGCGCCCAAGCGCCACACCCGCGCAATATCCGCCGCCCGCTCACGCAGCAACCGTGGTGCTTCGCTGCAGGCCTGCTCCAGGCTCATCGGCCCGCCAGGCAAAGCAAACGCGGCGTCGACGCCATGGGCGTACATCTGCTCGTAGCCCTCGCCCAGCGTGCCAGCGATCACGATCACCGGAACACCGTGCAGCTTGGCCACCCGCGCCACGCCAAAGGGGGTTTTGCCGCGCAGGGTCTGGGCGTCGAAGCGGCCTTCGCCGGTGATCACCAGGTCGGCGCCGCGCACGGCGTGTTCCAGGCCCACCAGTTCGGCGACCACCTCCACACCCGGGCGAAACTGCGCGCCGAGGAAGGCCTTGGCGGCAAAGCCCAGACCACCGGCCGCGCCGCTGCCCGGCTCGTCGCGCACGTCTCGGGGCAGCACCTCGGCGCAGTGGTCGGCAAAGTGTCCGAGGGCCTGGTCCAATTGCTCGACTTGGTGTGGGTTGGCGCCTTTTTGCGGGCCGAAAATCGCTGAGGCGCCGTGGGGGCCGCACAGGGGGTTGTTGACGTCGGCGGCGATGTCGAAACGCACTTGGGCCAGGCGCGGGTCCAACTGTTCAAGCTTGATCCGCGCCAGCTGCGCCAGGGCCAGACCGCCGCGCGCAAGGGGTGTGCCTTGGGCATCGAGCAGTTGCACGCCCAGGGCCTGCATGGCTCCGGCGCCGCCGTCATTGGTGGCGCTGCCGCCAATCGCCAGGATGATCCGCTGGGCCCCGGCGTCCAGGGCGGCGCGGACCAGCTCACCCGTACCGAAGGTGCTGCTGGAGCAGGCATCACGCTGCCCCGGCGGGACCCGTTGCAGGCCGCTGGCTTCGGCCATTTCGATGATTGCCGTGGCACTTTCAGCCAACCAGCCCCAGTGCGCCTCAACGGTGCCGCCCAACGGGCCTTGCACGGTGCAACTGCGCAATTGCCCGTGGCAGGCCGCGAGCACCGACTCCACCGTGCCTTCACCACCGTCCGCCATCGGGCACTGGATCAGTTCGGCATCCGGCCAGACTTGAGCCAACCCTTGGGCAATGGCCTTGGCCACGCCTTCGGCACTCAGGCTGTCCTTGAATGAGTCGGGGGCGATGATGACTTTCATGGGCTTTCTCCAGTTTTTATGACGCCCATGCTGCCAGTTGGCACCGGCAATGACGCCTGTCCAATGCACAAGCGTGGCTGGGGTTTGTTGTTCATTTCTACAAAAGCGCCTCCTACAGGGTTTGCGGCAGCAGTTGCACCCCCAGGTACAGCGCGAGCATGCCATCCAAGGTCAGGGGATCGACACCGCTCAATTCGGCAATGCGCTCCATGCGGTAGCGCAGGCTGTTGCGGTGGATGCCCAGGGCGTCGGCGCACGCTTGGCTTTGCCCGTCGTGTTCGCACCAACTGCGCAGCGTCGCCTGCAGTTGGCCGTTGGCGTCCTTGGCCAGGACCTTGCGTAACGGGTTGAGCAGTTCATCGAGGGCGTCGTCGTTGCGATGGCGCCAGAGCATCACCGGCAATCGATAGCGGTTGAGGGTCAGCAGGCGTGACTGGGGCAGTACGTCGCGGCCATAGGCGAGCAAGTCCGCAACCCGCCGATAACAGCGGCGCAAGCCGGCCAACCCATCGGCCTGGCCACCCACGGCGACCCGCAGGATGTTCCAGCCCGAGGCCTCGAGTTTTTCCAGCAGGCGCGGGTTGTCCATCGGCACCGCCGCCGGGCGGCACCACAGCAACGAAAACTCTGCAGAGCTGACACACCAACTGTCCGGGTATCGGGAGGCCAGCCAGGCTGCCAGGGCTTCGGCGGTCTGCCCCGGGCCCAGTTCAAACAGATAGGGGGTGCGCGGCAACTGCGGCTTGAGCCCCAGTTGCTGGGCCTCATCCACCAGGCGCGGCGATTCGCCGCTGTCGGCCAGCAGCAACGCCAGCAGATCATCACAACGTTGGCGTCGCCATTGCTGCTCCGCCTGTTGATGGCGCTGGCTGACCAGCATCTCGGCGGTCATGCGCACCAGTTCGGCATAGGTGCGCAGCAACTGCGGTTCACCACTGATGCCCAGCACGCCGATCAGGCGCTGATCATGCAGCAGCGGCAGGTTGATCCCCGGCGCGACACCCTTGAGGTGCTTGGCGGTCTGGCTGTCGATTTCCACCACGCGACCGTTGGCCAGGACCAACTGCGCGCCTTCATGGCGGGTGTTGATGCGCTCCGGTTCGCCGCTGCCGAGGATCAGGCCCTGGCTGTCCATGACGTTGACGTTATAGGGCAAAATGGCCATCGTGCGATTGACGATTTCCTGCGCCAAGTCATGATCGAGTTCGAACATGGGGCTAAATTCCTTGAAAGCGCTGCATTACGCGATTGTTCAAAGGCACAGCGCAATGGATGGATCGCTGTGCGGGGGCACAAAGACACGGCACCGTCCCGTGACCGAGACTCTTGGGGCGATCAACGTTACCCGCGCATCGCGAAAAATCATAATAAAGAGAGAACGCCATGTCACAGAGCGCCGCCGCTACCCTGGCCAACGATGACGACAAAAACGCCGTCTACAAGCGCATCACCCTGCGCTTGATCCCCTTCATTTTCATCTGCTACCTGTTCAACTACCTGGACCGCGTCAACGTCGGCTTCGCCAAGTTGCAGATGCTCGACGCCTTGAAGTTCAGCGAGACCGTGTACGGCCTCGGGGCCGGGATCTTCTTTATCGGCTACGTGCTGTGCGGCGTACCGAGCAACCTGGCGTTGACCAAGTTCGGTCCACGGCGCTGGATTGCGCTGATGATGATCACCTGGGGCACCCTGTCCACCTGCCTGCTGTTTGTGACCACGCCGACGCACTTCTACACCTTGCGCCTGTTTACCGGTGCCGCTGAAGCGGGCTTTTTCCCGGGCGTGGTGCTGTACCTCTCGCAGTGGTTCCCGACCTTCCGCCGTGGGCGGATCATGGCGCTGTTCATGTCGGCAATCCCGGTGTCCGGCCTGCTCGGCAGCCCGTTCTCCGGCTGGATCCTCAACCACTTCGCGGCGGGCCAGGGTGGCCTCGCGGGCTGGCAGTGGATGTTCCTGCTACAAGGTGTGCCGACGGTCATTCTCGGCGCCCTCGCCTACTTCCTGCTCAGCGACAGCTTCGCCAACGCCAAATGGCTGACCGCCCATGAGCGCGCAGTGCTCGAGGCCGACCAGGCCACCGACCTGGCCAACAAGCCCAAGACCACCACTGATTCGCTGCTGGAAGTGTTCAAGAACCCGGCGATCTGGGCGTTCGGCCTGATCTACTTCTGCATCCAGAGCGGCGTGTACGCCATCAACTTCTGGCTGCCGTCGATCATCAAGAACATGGGCTTTAGCGATAACCTGGTGATCGGCTGGCTGAGTGCGATCCCTTATCTGCTGGCGGCGGTGTTCATGTTGCTGGTGGGCCGCTCCGCCGACCTGCGCAAAGAGCGCCGCTGGCACCTGGTGGTGCCGATGCTGATGGGCGCTGTGGGCCTGATCATCGCGGTGAACTTCGCCACCACCCCAGCCATTGCGATCCTTGGCCTGACCATCGCCACCATGGGCGCCCTCACCGGCCTGCCGATGTTTTGGCCGGTGCCCACTGCCATGCTCAGCGCCGGCGCGGCCGCGGGCGGCCTGGCCTTGATCAACTCCATGGGCCAGATGGCGGGCTTCTTGAGCCCGTATGTGGTGGGGTTTGTGAAAGACGCCACCGGGTCCACCGACCTGGCGCTGTACCTGCTGGCGGCGGTGATCGTCGCGGGTAGTGTGCTGGCGTTGCGCATGACCCGTACCCTGAAGGCCTGACACGGTAAAAAATGTGGGAGCGGGCTTGCCCGCGATAGCGGTGGATCAGTCCTATATATTGACTGACACGCCGCCATCGCGGGCAAGCCCGCTCCCACATTGGGTTCGGTGTTTACAGCAAACCGCCGCCGTCGATGTCGATCACGCTGCCGGTCATAAAGCCATTTTCCATGGCCATCAAATAACCCGCCGCCACCTCCTCCGCCTGCCCCACACGCCCTACCGGCAACGCCCCACCCGCCTTGGCGAACATGCCCTGACGCTGTTCCTCAGGCATCCCCGCGTATGCCGGCGTGTCGATCACCCCTGGGCTGACCACATTGACCCGCCGTGGCGCCAGTTCCTTGGCCAACTGCTTGCCCAACGCTTCGGTCGCGGCATTGATGCCGACCTTGATAAATTGCCCTGGCACCAGCTTGCGCCCGAGCTGCCCCGAGGTGAGGACGATGCTGCCGCGCTCGTCGAGAAAAGGCAGCGCCTGCTGGATTGCGCGCAAGGCGCCCCAGAGCTTCACATTGAAGTTGTCCTGGGCCAGTTGCAGGTCGGTGTCCTGCAGGTGCTTGGCCTGTACCGCCGGGCCCGAGGTGAACACCAGGTGATCAAAACGCCCCACCGCTTCGAACAGGCGCTGCAGGGCGGCGCTGTCGGTGACGTCCACCGGCTCGCTGCGCACGCTATTGTCGACCGTCGACGACAGGCGTCGCCCGGCCAGTACCACGTGCGCGCCACGGGATGCCGCCTGTCGGGCGACTTCCGCACCAATGCCGCTGCTACCGCCAATCACCACCACGGTTTGGCCCTTGAGGGGAGATGTCATGGGAACTGCCTCGTCCTGAAAAAATGAGCGTTCATCTTCCCAGCTTGGCAATCGTGGAAAAATCCCGGTAAAACGACAGGATCTTTAAAGGATTTTTACAAATGAGCTCAATCCTTGACCTGGAAGTGTTTGTGCGCACCGCCGACAGTGGCAGCCTCTCGGCGGCCGCCCGCAGCCTTAGCCTGACCCCGGCCGCCGCCAGCATTGCCCTCAAACGCTTGGAAACCCGCCTGGGCATGCGCTTGCTGGCCCGCTCCACACGTAGCATGCGCCTCACCGAAGAAGGCCGGCGCTACCTGGACAGCGTGCGGGTGGCCCTGGAAGCACTGGCTGAGGGCGAACAGGCAATCAAGCAACACGGCCAGAGCCTCAGCGGCTTGCTGCAACTGTCCGCGCCCTCGGATTTCGGACGCAATGTACTGCTCGGTTGGCTGGACCAGTTCAAGCGCGAACACCCGAATATCCGCCTGCAACTGCTGCTTAACGACAGCAACGCCGACCTGTTCCGCGAAACCGTGGACATCGCCCTGCGCTTTGGCGTGCCAAGGGATTCCAGCCTGGTGGCGCTGCCGGTGGTCGCCGATCACCGCCGTATCGCCTGCGCCAGCCCCGCGTACCTGGCACGCCACGGCACACCCCAGGTGCCGGCCGAGCTGACGCAGCACAGCACCCTGCGCTACATGCGCCAGGGCCGCGCCAACAGCACCTGGTATTTTCGCCAGGGCACGTTGCTGGAAGAGGTCGAAGTGGGCGGCGACTACCTCAGTGATGACGGGGAAATCGTGCGGCGCTGGGCCCTGGCCGGCCACGGTATTGCCTACAAGGCCAACCTGGATGTAGCCGGCGATATCAAGGCCGGGCGCCTGGTGCCGTTGTTCGGCGAATGGCAAGGCGAGCCCACGCCCTTCAACCTGATGTGCCCCCATCGCCTGCAAGTGTCGGAGCGGGTCAAAGTGCTGCATCGCTTCTTGCAGGCGCGCGCTGGCGAACTGCTCGCCGAATAAGCGCAACACAACGCAAAAACGCTCTAGCGCGGGGCCCTCGGCACTGTACAAAATCCAACAGCAATTCAACAAAGGTGTGGTTTTTTGGCATAAGCGGCCCGCTGTTTAAAACCAAAAACCCCACAAAAACACCCTTCTGGTCTTGGCATGCTTTCTGCTCTATCCCTGCCAGAGATTGACTATACGAATAGAAACTCGCCTCCACTCGTAGCCAATCACAGGGAATGCACAATTGAAGTTGATCTCAAGGCCTCTGCCGCCACTCGCCTCCAGTTCGTTTAAAACCGTCAGCGCCCTAACCTTGTTCCTCGCTGCCCAATGGGCCCACGCCGAGGATTCGCGCCTGCAGACCGTAACGGTGCAGGCCAGCAAGGTCACCGCCAGCGAAGAAGCCCAGCTCAAGCTCGACGAGGTGGCCGGCGGCGTCAGTCTGGTCAAGGCCGCTGACGTCGAGCGCGGTCGCTCGGCAACGCTGGAAGACACCCTCGCCTATCAGCCCGGCGTGTATGCGCAGTCGGCGGGCGGCAACGATGCAATCAAGATTTCCATCCGCGGCTCCGGGGCCAATACCTCGCCGGGGTATTTTCGCGAAGGCACCAAGTTCCTGTTCGACGGCCTGGCCCTGACCGGCTCCGGCGGCACGCCTTATGAGCTGCTGGAAACCCAGGGCCTGGACTACACCGAAGTGCTGCGCGGGGCCAATGCCTTCCAGTACGGCGCGCTGTCGTTGGGTGGCGCGATCAATATGGTGACCAACTCCGGCCTGACTGCGCCGGGCAATCACGCGCGCTTCGAGGCCGGCAGTTTTGGCTGGCGCAAGCAACAACTGAGCACCGGCGGCGTGGTGGACAACGGCGACTACTACGTCAGCCTGAGCAACTCCGAACGCGACGGTTACCAGGACTGGACCTTCACCAAGGCCAAGGGCGTGGTCACCAACTTCGGCTATCGCTTCAACCCCAAGTTGGAGACCCGCCTGTTCGTACGCTACCGCGAGGAATATCACGAAAGCTCCGGCACCCTGACCAAGGCCCAGCTCAAGCACGACTCGTCGCAAACCAACCCGGTGGCCCTGGCCAGCCGCGATGATTCGACCAAGCGTGGCTCGACCTGGGTCGGCAGCAAGACCACCTACACCTTCGACGATGACGCCACCCTGGATTTTGGCCTGGTCTATCACAACTATCCCCAGGTGCTGTACCGCAAGAGCACGGTCAACCCCAACTACTGGGACTGGCGCGACCTGAACCTGTCGCTGACCTATAGCCGCAGCGACCAGATCCAGGGACACACCAGCAACACCTCCTTGAGCCTGACCAGCACCCAGCACCTGCAGGCCGGGGTCAAGACCTACAACGGCAACCCTGCCTCCAGTACCTACGGCGCCTTGCAGAAACAGGCACGCTACACCGGCTCGTTCGACCGCGTGTTTGCCGCTGGCAATGACCTGCAACTGACCGACCGCCTGTGGCTGTCCACCGGCCTGTCGTTGAGCCAGATCAAGCGCGATATCGAGGTGCGCTACTCGGACCGCGCCAATACCTCACCCTACCCGGACCACTACGACTACGACAGCTGGAACGTTGCGCCGCGCCTGGGCCTGCGCTACGAGATCACGCCGGACTTCCAGGTGTTCGGCAACGTCAGCCGCTCTATCGACCCACCCAGCAGTTGGTCGTCATCGGGCTCCGGGGTGGCCAGCAACTACGCCAAGACCCTCACCGAGCAGAAGGCCAATACCGTTGAGTTCGGCGTGCGCGGCAAAGCCGGGATTTTCGACGGCAGCCTGGCGGTGTACCGCTCATGGATCAAGGATGAACTGCTCACCGTCGAAGTGATTCCGGCCACCCGTACCACGGCGGCGGTCAACTCCACGTCCAACGCCAGCCCGACCATCCACCAGGGCATCGAAGCCGGCCTGGATACCGAGCTGTGGCAAAGCGCGCGCGGCGAAACCGTCAGCCTGCGCCAAGCCTACACCCTCAACGACTTCTACTACCGCAACGACGCGCGCTTTGGCTCCAACGAGCTGCCGGGGCTGCCCAAGCACGTGTACCAGGCCGAGCTGCAATACCGCCATCCGGAAGGGTTCTACGCCGGGGTCAATGTGCGCTCGGTATCGAGTACCGCCGTGGACTACGCCAACACCCTGTATGCGCCCTCCTACACGATTTTCGGCGCCACGCTGGGGTATGAAGCCCCGAGCAAGAAATGGCAGGTGTACCTGGACGTGAAAAACCTCACCGACCAGAACTACGTCACCGCCATCCAGCCGATCTACGACGCCCAGGGCAAGGACGTTGCCGCGCTGTATCCGGGGGACGGCTTTGGCGCATTCACCGGTGTGGCGTTCAACTTCTAAGGTGGGAGCCTTGACTATGCCGATCAATCACTGGAGCCGGTACGGCCTGCTCCTGGGGTTGCTGCTGGTGGGCGCCTGCTCGCCGGACGCCCCACCGCCCAGCTCGGTGCAGCGGGTGGACGGCCACCTGGATGCCCAGGGCCTGCTCAGCTACGACCCCAGCGACTACCACGAAACCCGTCAGGGCACGCCGGGCGGCACCCTGCGCGTGTCGGCGGCGTTGGATACCGGCACCTTCGATGTGCATTCCAGCTACCACGGCAACGTGCAATGGCTGGCGCGCATCGTCTACGACTGCCTGCTGTATCAGGACGAGAACGGCAAACTCTCGCCCTGGCTGGCCAAGTCCTGGGACGTCTCAGAGGATGGCAAGACCTACACCTTCCATTTGCGCGACGACGTGACCTTCAGCGACGGCGAAAAATTCAATGCCGAGGCGCTGAGGATCAACCTGGAGCATATGCGCGACCCAGCCACCAAATCACCGCTGGCGGCGGCGTACATCGCGCCCTACGTCGATGGCCGGATCATCGACGACTACACCTTTGAGGCGCACCTGCGCGAGCCCTACTCGCCGTTTTTGTATGTGCTGGCGCAGTCCTGGCTGAGCATGGTCTCGCCCAAACAGATCCGCGAAGCGCCCAAGAGCATCGCCGAGCACCCCATCGGATCCGGGCCGTTCGTGCTGCAAAGCTATACCCGCGAACAAGGCGCGACCTTTATCAAGCGCGCCGATTACCACTGGGCACCGCCGGTCACCCGGCACATCGGCCCAGCCTACCTGGACCGTATCGAGCTGAGCATCGTCCCCGAGGCCATGACCCGCTACAGCACCCTGCAATCCAAACGCTCGGACTTCACCCTGGATGCACCGGCGCAAAATACCGCGGCGATGCGTGCTTCGCAGAACCTGGTGGTGCGCAACCGGATCCGCATGGCCAGCCCTTACCGCAGCCTCACGTTCAATACCCTGCGCTTTCCATTCGACGATGTACGGGTGCGCAAAGCCATCGCCCAGGCCATCGACCGTGACGGCCTGGCCTGGATTGCCGGGTTCGGTGAGTTCTTGCCCAAGAGCGATTACCTGGCGGTGAACACGCCGTTCTACGACCCGGCTTACCGCGACGTATTGAAATACGACGTCGACGCCGCCAATCGCCAACTGGACGAAGCCGGCTGGACCCAACGCGACGCCCAGGGCTATCGGGTCAAGGACGGCCGACGCCTGTCGGCGCACTTGCTGGGTTTTGAAAGCCCGCCATTCCCCAGCAGCGTCGCAGTGGCGGTGCAGGCGGACGTGAAGAAAGTCGGCATGCAGTTCATCATCGAAATGATGCCCCTGGCCCAGCTCACCGACCGCCGCACGGCGGGCAACTACGACGCCATCGGCGGCGGCTATTGGCACACCAACACCCCTGACGGCCTGTACATCCTGTACCACAGCGACTCGCGCGCCTCGCCAAGCAAAAGCGGCAACAACCTCAGCAACCTCAGCGACCCGCGCCTGGACCAGTTGCTCAGCGCCGCCCGCCGCTCCCATGACCCGGTGCAACTGCAAGCCCTGTACAGCGCCGCGCAACAACGCCTGACCGAAGTGGTGCCGGCGGTGCCGGACTTCGAGAGCCAGGTGCTGATTGCCTATCGTACGGCGGTCAAGGGCTTGATTTTCGACACCGTGCACAACACCCCATTCTTTACCAGCGTCTGGCTGGACCAGGAGGCACCATGAAACGGCTTGCCGCTCGACTACTGGCTGGCGTGGGTGTGCTGTGGGGCGCGGCCACCCTGACCTTCGTCGCCATCCATTTCAGTGCCGGCGACCCGGTGCTGGCGATTCTCGGCGGGCCGGACGCCATCCCCACCCCGCAGCAACTGGCCCAGGTCCGCGAGGAATATGGCTTTGACCAACCGTTGTGGGTGCAATACGGGCGCTATGTGGGGCGGATCGCCCACGGTGATTTCGGCGAGTCGTACCGCTTGCGCATTCCCGTCACCGAGGCCATCGGCAAGCAGATTGGCGCGACGCTGCAACTGGCCCTGAGTGCCGCACTGTTGGCTATCGGCCTGGCGCTGGCCAGCGCCGTGCTTACCGCCAAGCGCAATCCCTGGGTGCGCCGCGTGGCTTCGGCCAGCGAGCTGGTGCTGTCGTCATCGCCGTCATTCGTGCTGGGGATTTTGCTGTTGCTGGTGTTTTCGTTCCAGTGGCCGGTGTTGCCGCCAGCCGGCTCCAACGGCTGGCAAACCCTGATCCTGCCGACCCTGGCCCTGGCCCTGCCGATTGCCGGGATGCTCAGCCAGGTGCTGCGCCAGGAACTGGAAGACATCCTCGAACAACCCTTTATCGCCATGGCCCGTGCCCGCGGCCTGTCGCAGACCGCCGTGCGCCTGCGCCACGCATTGCGCCATGCGCTGGTGCCGCTGGTGACCTTGTCCGGGTTCATCTTCGCCAGCCTGCTGGGGGGTGCGGTGGTCACGGAAATGCTGTTCGCCCGCCAGGGTATCGGGCGAATGATGCTTGATGCAGCCGTGGCCAAGGATGCGCCGGTGGTGCTGGGGATCACCTTGTTGGCGGCACTGGTTTATGTGGTGGTGAACCTGTTGGTGGATGTACTCAACGGGTTGATTGATCCACGGGTTAAACCGCGATGACGGCTGATTCACACAGGCTGCTTTAAGTGGGAGCCCGCTCCCACAGTGGATCACCGACAGCTTCAAATACTGTATTCAAGTAAGGATCCGAACATGAGCGACACCCCACTGCACGAACGCTTCGCCCCGGTTTTCCAGCGTATTGCCCAGGGCGCGGTGCAACGCGAGCAAGAACGCACCCTGGCCTTCGACGCCGTCGATTGGCTGAAAACCGCAGGTTTCGGCGCCCTGCGCGTACCCCTTAGCCAGGGCGGCCTGGGCGCCAGCCTGCCGGAGTTGTTCGCCCTGCTGATCGAGTTGGGCAGCGCCGACTCAAACCTGCCACAAATCGTGCGCGCGCATTTTGGCTTCGTCGAGGGCCGGCTGGTGAGCCAGGACCCCGAGTCCCAGGCGTACTGGTTCCCCAAGGTGGTCGCCGGGCAATTGTGGGGCGCAGCCATGGCCGAGCGCAGTGACACCACCACCAACTCGGTGACGCTCAAACCCACCGCCGAAGGCTGGCAACTGGACGGCCAGAAGTACTACTGCACCGGCACCTTGTATGCCGACTGGATCGCCGTGGCCGCCGCCGACGGGCCCGACTTTATCAGCGTGGTGGTGCCCACCGATGCGCCCGGCGTGACCCGCGTGGATGACTGGGACGGTTTTGGCCAGCGCCTGAGCGGCAGTGGCAGCACGCGCTTCGAGCAGGTGGCGGTGCCCGAGCATCAGGTACTGCGGCGCTTCAAGCCCGGCGAGCTGCGCGCCGAGTCGTATATCTCGGCGTTTTACCAGCTGTTCCACCTCGCGACCCTGGCCGGGATCGCCCGCGCCGCGTTGCGCGACGCCGTCGATTTTGTCCAGGGCCGCACCCGCGCATTCGGCATTCCCGGGCAATCCAGCCCGCGCCTGGACCCGCTGGTGCAGCGGGTGATCGGCAAGCTGTCGAGCCTGTCCTATGCCGCCGACAGCCTGGTACAGGCCTGCGCGCAGGTGCTGCAAAGCACCCATGAGGCGGTGCTCGACGGCTCCATCAGCGAGGCGCAATACGTCGATGCGGATGTGCGCACCTACCAGGCACAGCAAGTGATCCTGCCGCTGGTGCTGGAGGCCACCAGCCTGCTGTTCGAAGTCGGCGGCGCCTCGGCCACCAGCCAGGTGCGCCGCCTTGACCGGCATTGGCGCAATGCCCGCACCCTGGCCTCGCACAACCCGGCGATCTACCGCGAGCGGGCCCTGGGCGACTTCTACCTCAACGATGTCAGCCCCGCTGCCGCCTGGCGCGCCGCCCAGGAACAGGCCGTGGCCGACCACCCCGAGCATGCCAGCGCCCGCGATGAAGCCAGCGCCGTCTAACCCCAGGAACCTGCATGAAAAAGCACATGAGCATTGGCATGAACATCCTCGGTTTCGGCGCCCACGCGGCGGCCTGGCGCGTCGGCGAAGTGCCGGCCGATGCCTACCTGGATGTGGAGTACTACCGCACTATCGCGCGCATCTCGGAACGTGGCTGCCTGGATGCGATCTTCCTCGCCGACGGCCCGGCCCTGGCGGGCGATGTGGCCACGCAACCGGTAGGCCGCCTGGAACCGACCATCCTGCTGACCGCCGTGGCCCTGGCCACGCAGCACATCGGGGTGATCGCCACCGCCTCCAGCACCTACAACGACCCCTACAACCTGGCGCGACGCTTCGCCTCCCTGGACCATATCAGCGGCGGCCGCGCAGCCTGGAACGTGGTGACCAACGCCACTGACGCCGCCGCGCAGAATTTCGGCCTGGCCAACCAGTTGCAGCACGGGGAGCGCTACGCCCGCGCCGAAGAATTCATCGACATCGCGTGCAAGCTCTGGGACAGCTGGGAAGACGACGCGATCATCGGCGATGCCGGCAACGGCCGCTACGCACATCCCGACAAAATCCACAGCCAGGACTTTGTCGGCCGGCATTTTTCCATCAAGGGCCCGCTGAACCTGCCCCGCTCGCCCCAGGGCCGGCCGGTGCTGGTGCAGGCGGGCTCATCGGAGGGTGGCAAGGCCCTGGGTTCGCGGTATGCCGATGCGATTTTCACCACCCAGACCAGCCTGGAAGATGGCCAGCACTTCTACCGCGACATGAAGCAGCGCGCGCGCCAATGGGGGCGCAACCCCGAGCACCTGAAAATCATGCCGGGCTTGTCCACGGTGATCGGCAGCAGCGAGGCCGAAGCCCATGCGCGCTTTGATCAACTCAATGCCTACCACGGCGAACATGGCCTGATTCAGCAAGTGGCCGCGCGAATCGGCATCCCCGCCGAGGAACTGCAGTTGGATGCGACACTGCCGTGGGCGCGGATCGGTGAAGTGGGCACCTATGAGAAAGGCTCCCAGGGGTTTCTCGAAGCCCAACTCAATCTGGCCCGCCGCGAAGGCCTGACAGTGCGCGAACTGTCGCGGCGCATCCTGGTCGGCCATCGCCTGCTGGTGGGCACCCCGGAACAGGTGGCCGACACCCTCGAACACTGGTTCCTCGCGGGCGCCGCCGATGGTTTCAACATCATGCCGGACATGTTTCCCTCGGGGGTCGAGGTGTTTGTCGATGAAGTGGTGCCGCTGCTGCGCAAGCGCGGGGTATTTCGCCATGAGTACAGTGGCAGCACGCTGCGTGAGCACTTGGGGTTGCCATACCCACAGAGTCAGTATGCGAGGAGCCTGGCATGAGCACCTATACCCTGCCCTGGCGCTTGCCCTTGGCGCTGCCGAGCACCTTTCGCCCCGGCCTGTCACTGGCCTGGCTGTTTGTGATCGGCTTGTTTATCGCGGCGCTCGTGCCGCACTGGCTGACCGGCGTCGACCCACTGGCCGCCGCCGCCCGCAACGCCTACCTGCCACCCAGCGCCAGCCACTGGCTGGGCACCGATGAAAACGGGCGCGATGTGCTCGCCCGCTTGATCCACGGGGTGCGCCCTTCACTGTTGATGGGCCTGGTGTCCACGGCCATCGGCCTGGGCGCCGGGATCATCCTCGGCTTGGCGGCCGGCCTCGGCCCGCGCCTGGTGGATGGCGCGATCATGCGCCTGATCGACGTTTTGCTGGCCTTTCCCGACCTGCTGTTGGCCCTGGTGATCATCACATTCTGGGGCCAGGGCCTGTGGATCAGCCTGATTGCAGTGGGCGTGGCGAGCATCCCGCGCTTTGCGCGGATGGTGCGCGCGCAGACCCTGGTGGTGCGCGATGCACCCTACGTCGAAGCCGCCACCACCCTCGGCCGGCATCGCGCAGCCGTGGTGTTGCGGCATGTGCTGCCCAATGCGATCAAGCCGATCCTGATCCTCGCCACCATTGGCATCGGCCACAACATCATCACCGGCGCGGCGCTGAGCTTCCTCGGCTTTGGCGCCTCGCCGCCCGCGCCGGAGTGGGGTTCGATGCTCGCCATGGGCCGCAACTACCTGGCCAATGCCTGGTGGTTGGTGGCCTGGCCGAGTGTGGCGATCATCCTGACGGTGGTATCGATCACCGCCCTTGGCCGGGACTGGCTGGCGCGCAGCGAGGGTAAATCCCGATGAGTACGTTAGTGGATGTACAAGACCTGCGGGTACAGTTTGGTCACACGCCGATTATCAAGGGCATATCGTTCAGCCTGGCCGCCGGTGAATGCCTGGCGCTGGTGGGCGAGTCTGGCTCGGGCAAGACTGTCACCTCGCGCACCCTCAGCGGCCTGAGCGGCGCCGGCTCGCGGGTACAGGCCGCGCGCCTGGCGTTTGCCGGCACCGACCTGCGCCAGTTGGACGACCGCGCCTGGCAAACCCTGCGCGGTGCGCAGATCGGCTTTGTGATGCAGGACGCCCTCGGCTCCCTCGACCCGCTGCACCCGGTAGGCAAGGAAATTGCCGAACCGCTGCGCCTGCACACGCCACTGGGTCGCGATGAGCGCCAGGCACGGGTCATCGAACTGCTGCGCGCGGTCGGCGTGCCGCAGCCCGAGTTGCGCGCCTTGCAGTACCCCCATCAACTGTCGGGCGGGCTGCGCCAACGGGCGCTGATCGCTTCGGCGATTGCCGCCGGCCCGCGCCTGTTGATTGCCGATGAACCGACCACGGCGCTGGACGCCACGGTGCAGGCCCAGGTCCTGGCGCTGCTGGAGTCCCTGCGCTCCCAGGCCATGGCGATGCTGGTGGTCAGCCATGACCTGGCGGTGGTGTCGCGCCTGGCGGACCGGGTGGCGGTGATGCATCACGGGGTGATTGTCGAGCAGGGTCCGGTGGAGGCGATCCTGCATGACCCGCAGCATCCCTACACCCAGTCGCTACTGCGGGCCGGGCGAGCGGTGCATTTCCAGCGCCCGGCCGTGGCGGCGCCGAAAGTGGCCAGCGTCGAGCGCTTCGACCTGCCGTTGATCGAGGCGCGCAACCTGCAAAAAACCTTTATCGGCCCCGACGGCCAGCCCCATGTTGCAGTGCACAACGCCAGCTTCAGCCTGCGCGCCGGGGAAACCCTGGGAATTGTCGGCGAGTCCGGCAGCGGCAAGACCACCCTCACCCGCATGCTGTTGGGCCTGGAGCGCCCGGACGCCGGCGATGTGTGGCTCAACGGCCGGCCCTGGAGCGCACTGAACGATCAACAACGGCGCCAACTGCGCCAACGCATCCAGGCGGTGTTCCAGGACCCGCAAAGCTCGTTCGACCCGCGCTACACCGTGGCCCGCGTGCTTAACGAGGCGCTGCAGGTGGCCGGCCTGCCACGCCGCGAATGGCCGGCACGCACCCTGGAGCTGCTGGAACTGGTGCGCCTGGACGCCAGCGTGCTCGAGCGCCGCCCCCTGGAGCTTTCCGGCGGCCAGCGCCAACGTATCGCCATTGCCCGCGCCCTGGCGCCCAACCCCCAGGTGCTGGTGTGCGACGAGCCGGTGTCGGCCCTGGATGTGTCGGTGCAGGCGCAGATCCTCGCGTTGCTGGCTGACCTCAAGTCCCGCCTGAAACTGGCCTGCCTGTTCATCTCCCACGACCTGGGGGTGATCAACCAGGTCAGCGAACGGGTGCTGGTGATGAAGGACGGCGAGGTGGTTGAAAGCGGCCCTGTGCGCGATGTGTTTGACCACCCGCAGCATGCCTACACCCGTGCCCTGCTCGATGCCATCCCGCAGATCGACCAGCCCGCCCCGGTGCCCGAGCACCACTTCATTACCTACGCCATTGCCATATAAGGATTGTCATGAGCTTTTTGTCCGTGCCAGAGCTGTTGCAGCGTGCCGCTGTGTTATTGCCGCAGATCGCCGAGGGCGCCGCCGAACGCGAGCGCACCCGGCAACTGCCCCATGAGCAGATCCGCCAGTTGGCCGCAGCGCGCTTGTTGACCCTGCGCATTCCCCAGCGCTACGGCGGCAGCGAGTCCAGCGTGCGCGAGGTGGTGCAGTTCGTCATCGACCTGGCGGCGGTGGACTCCAATATCGCCCAGTCCCTGCGCCCCAGCTTTGCCTTTATCGAAAGCCTGCTGGTGCAGCAGTCCGAAACCGAGCGCCAGCTGTGGTTTGCCCACTACTTGCAGGGCGAGGTGTTCGGCAATGCCGGCTGGGAAATCGGTGGCGCCAACGGCCAGGTCAGCGCGCGGATTGTGCCGCAGGGCGAGCACTTTCGCGCCAATGGAAGTAAGTACTACAGCACGGGCGCGCTGTATGCCGATTGGGTCAGCGCGGTGGCGCTGGACGAGAACGACGAGCCGGTGTCGTTCGTGGTGCCCCGTGACCGCGAAGGCCTGGAGCTGATGGATGATTTCGACGCCATGGGCCAGCGCCTGACCGCCAGCGGCACCACGCGCCTGAACAACGTGCTGGTGCGCCGCGAGGAAATCCGCACGCGGGTGGTGGAGGAAGGCCAGCGTTCGATCATCACGCCGTTCCTGCAACTGTTCCTCGGCGCGGTGCAGGCCGGCATCGCGCGCAATGCCTTGAACGATGCGGTGGCCTTTGCAAGGGACCATGCGCGGCCGATCAAGCACAGCAGCGCCAGCCGCTCGGTGGACGACCCCTATGTGGAGTTTTCCGTGGGTGAGATCTCGGCCCGTGCGTTTGCCGCCGAAGCGGCGGTGTTGCGCGCCGCCGACACCCTCGACGCGGCGTGGGCCGAGGAGTTGAGCCATGAGGCCGTGACCCGCGCTGCCATCGATGTGGCCCAGGCCCAATACATCGCCGCCGAGTCGGCACTCAAGGCTGGCGAGCTGCTGTTCGACGTCGGCGGCGCCTCCACCACCGGGCGCAGCCATAACCTCGACCGGCACTGGCGCAATGCGCGCACCGTGGCCAACCATAATCCCCGGCATTGGAAGGCCGCGGTAGTCGGCGCTTATCAGCTCAAAGGCACCGAGCCACCGACGTCGGGCTTGTTCTAGAGCCTTGCTCTCTGGTATTGCATAGCAACCGTCTGCGCTTTTGAGGAGTTCACCATGATTTACCGCACACTGGGCCAGTCCGGGCTCAAGGTCAGCGCCTTGACCCTGGGCACCATGATGTTTGGCGAACAGACCAACACCGAAGATTCGCTGCGTATCATCGACAAGGCCTGGAATCAGGGCATCAACTTTATCGACAGCGCCGACGTCTACACCGGCGGGCGTTCGGAAGAAATCGTCGGTGAAGCCATCAGCCGCCATCGCGCCGATTGGGTCGTCGCCTCCAAAGTCGGCTTCGGCCCGCCGGATGGCCTGCCCAACCGCAGCGGCCTGAACCGCAAGCGCATTTTCAACGCGCTGGAAGCCAGCCTCACCCGGCTCGACACCGACTACCTGGACATCTACTACCTGCACCGCGAAGACCACGACACCCCACTGGACGTCACGATTTCGGCGATCGGCGACCTGATCCGCCAGGGCAAGGTCCGTTACTGGGGGCTGTCCAACTACCGCGGCTGGCGCATCGCCGAAGTGGTGCGCGTGGCCGAACGCCTGGGGGTCGACCGGCCGATCATCAGCCAGCCGCTGTACAACATCGTCAACCGCCAGGCCGAGGTGGAGCAGATCACCGCCGCAGCCGCCTATGGCCTGGGCGTGGTGCCCTACAGCCCGCTGGCCCGCGGGGTGCTCAGTGGCAAGTACGCGCCGGATATCAGCCCCGAAGCCGGCAGCCGCGCTGCGCGCCAGGACAAACGCATCCTGGAAACCGAATGGCGCGTGGAATCGCTGCGCATTGCCCAGCAGATCCAGCAATACACCGCAGGACGCGGTGTGGGCATCGTTGAATTTGCGATTGCCTGGGTGCTGAACAACCAGGCCGTCAGCTCGGCGATTGTCGGACCGCGCACCGAGGCGCAGTGGGATGCCTACACCGGGGCGCTCGATGTGAAGATCAGTGCCGAGGATGAGGCGTTTATTGACTCACTGGTGACGCCGGGGCATGCGTCGACACCGGGGTTCAATGATGTGGGGCACTTTGTTTCCGGGCGCATCCACCGCCCCTGAGCCCCTGTGGGAGCTGGCTTGCCTGCTCCCACATCAGCCCAGCGGCACATCCAGGCTGACCTTGACCCGGTCCATCACCACAATGCTGCGAAACCATTTGATATTGCGGTTCTCGTAGAACAGCGTGCGGGCCAGGGTTTCGTAGGCCTTCATGGTCTCCACCACAATCACCAGCATAAAGTCCGCATCGCCGGTGACGTAATAGCACTGCTGCACCTCGGGGATCGACATCTGCACCTTGAGCACATCGAGGTCCTCGATGTGGGTGCGTTCGGCGTGCACCTCCACCAGGATCGTGATCGGCTTGCCCACTGCATCCTGATTGACCACCGCCGTATTCGCGCTGATCGCCCCGCTCTGCTCCATGCGCTTGATGCGCCGCTGCACGGCGGCGGTCGACAGGTTGACCTGTTCGCCAATCACCCGCAGCGCGGTGGTGTTGTCGCGTTGCAGGTGCTTGAGAATCGCGCGGTCGAAATCATCCAGGGGCGGCTGGGGGCTGACGGGCATGCTGGCGAACCTTGGAGGTGAGAAAATTTCCCATAAGATGCCGTAAAACAGAGCAAACGTCTCACCTCAAAAGCAATATATTCCCACCTGAAATTCCCCCCCTCTTTTGTTTGAATCGGTTTGGCGAGGACTGCGTGTCTAAAGGCGTTGTTTTATCGGTAGCGGCCTCGGTGTTGTTTGCCGTGATGTATTACTTCACATCACTGCTTGCGCCCTTGAGTGGCCTGGAAATTTTCGGCTGGCGCATGCTGCTGACCGTGCCGTGCATGACGGTATTTATGGTGGTCAGCGGCGAGTGGCGTCAGGTGTGGCAATTGCTGCGATTGCTTGCGGGCAAGCCACGGCTGATCGGTGGGATTGTGCTGTCGTCGGTGCTGCTGGGGGTGCAACTGTGGCTGTTTATGTGGGCGCCGCTCAATGGCCGCAGCCTGGATGTGTCCCTGGGCTACTTCCTGCTACCGCTGACCATGGTCCTGACCGGGCGCCTGGTGTATGGCGAAAAACTCTCGCGACTGCAGCTGATCGCAGTGGTGTTTGCGGCGATTGGCGTGCTTAACGAGTTGTACCAGGTGGGTGGTTTTTCCTGGGCGACGCTGCTGGTGATCATCGGTTACCCGATCTACTTCGTGCTGCGCAAACGCCTGGGCACCGATCAGTTGGGCGGCCTGTGGCTGGATATGGCGCTGATGCTGCCGGTGGCCTTGTGGTTTGTCCAAAGTGGCGAACAGGGCTTCGCCGTGCTGGATGAACACAAAGGGCTGTATGGATTGATCCCGATGCTCGGGCTGATCAGTGCTTCGGCGCTGGTGTGCTACATCATCGCCAGCCGCCTGTTGGCGTTCAGCCTGTTCGGCCTGCTCAGCTATGTGGAACCGGTGCTGTTGCTGGGGGTGGCGCTGCTGCTGGGGGAAAGCATCGGGCCGGGTGAATGGCTGACCTATATCCCGATCTGGCTGGCGGTGATGGTGCTGGTGTTCGAAGGGTTCAAGCATCTGGTGCGTCAGCGCCGGGCTTGAACGGGAAAGGTGTAGGAGCTGGCAAGCCGGCTCCTACAGGGGGCTAGGATCAGTCGGTGGTCAACACACCACGACGAACCTGGTCACGCTCGATCGACTCGAACAGGGCCTTGAAGTTACCTTCGCCGAAACCGTCATCACCCTTGCGCTGGATGAATTCGAAGAACACCGGGCCCATCAGGGTTTCCGAGAAGATCTGCAACAGCAGGCGCTTGTCGCCGGCCACGGACGAACCGTCCAGCAAGATACCCCGCGACTGCAACTGCTCCACCGGTTCGCCGTGGTTTGGCAGGCGGCCTTCGAGCATCTCGTAGTAGGTGTCCGGCGGCGCGGTCATGAAGCGCATGCCGATCTTCTTCAACGCGTCCCAGGTCTTGATCAGGTCGTCGGTGAGGAACGCCACGTGCTGGATGCCCTCGCCGTTGAACTGCATCAGGAACTCTTCGATCTGGCCGGCGCCTTTGGACGACTCTTCGTTCAACGGGATGCGGATCATGCCATCCGGGGCGCTCATGGCCTTGGAGGTCAGGCCGGTGTATTCGCCCTTGATGTCGAAGTAGCGCGCTTCGCGGAAGTTGAACAGCTTCTCGTAGAAGTTGGCCCAGTAGACCA
Organism: Pseudomonas sp. WS 5410; assembly: GCF_012985645.1. NCBI lineage: Bacteria > Pseudomonadati > Pseudomonadota > Gammaproteobacteria > Pseudomonadales > Pseudomonadaceae > Pseudomonas > Pseudomonas sp. WS 5410. The sequence goes on from NZ_JAAQWS010000019.1 coordinate 22,494, forward strand.
TGCGCCCGCGATAGACGTTGTGGGTCAGGTGGTCGATGACCTTCAGGCCGGCGCCCACTGGGTTGCGGTCCACGCCTTCGATAAACACGAAGTCGATATCGTAGATCGAGTTGCCTTCACCGAAACGGTCGATCAGGTACAGCGGCGAGCCGCCGATGCCCTTGATGGCCGGCAGGTTCAGCTCCATCGGGCCGGTTTCGATATGGATCGGCTGGGCACCCAGCTCCAGGGCACGGGTATAGGCCTGTTGCGAATCCTTGACGCGGAACGCCATGCCACACACCGACGGACCGTGCTCGGCGGCAAAGTACGAAGCGATGCTGTGGGGTTCGTTGTTGAGGATCAGGTTGATCGCGCCCTGACGGTACAGGTGCACGTTTTTCGAGCGGTGGGTTGCCACCTTGGTGAAGCCCATGATCTCGAAGATCGGCTCCAGGGTGCCCGGGGTCGGCGATGCGAATTCGATAAATTCAAAGCCCATCAGGCCCATTGGGTTTTCGTATAGATCTGCCATGATTTGGCGCCTCATCATCTTTTTTAGAATTAAGTAAATTAATTGCCAGCAAGGATGAGGTGAGCAGGTGGCGCACAGGAAATGCCCCGCACGCTGCGGGCGAGGAAGTCACCGTAGATGAGTTGGAACCCGAGTAGCTTCATGGTTGAGTCATTCTCTTACGGGCGTCTCTGACGGACGAGGCCTGCATGGAAACAGGCGCTTATTCTTGTATGCGTAAACCGATTCTACACAGCGTAAACAGCTTTGTCCGTATTCCTTATCAAATCCCTATGCCCAGGCGGGCGCAAGGGGTTTATTGCCCAGATAGATGCCCTGCTGATCGCTGGGGACCACCTGCCCGCCCACGACCAACGCGACGTCATGGAACGTCACATGGAAAGGCGACGGGTTGAAGACACGCAGGACCGCCGGTTTGCCGGTGTGCAGCGTCCAGATCAGTTGCCCCGGCGCATCCTGGGGGCTACCCGACAAGCCCTGGGGCCGGAAAAACACCTTGGTGCGAATGCGAAAGGCGAAACGCAACTGGTTCTGGCGCTCTGCAGCCGCGAATGCTTCCGGCTGGCGGGTCGCGGGCGGCACCTCCAGCACGTTGAGCCAGAACAGCGATTCCCTGTCCCTGGGCAGCGGTTCCTGGGTATACGCCAGGCGTATGGCCTGGCTCTTGCCCGGATCCAGGCGAAACACCGGCGGGCTGAGGGTGAACGGCACCTCACTGTGCTCGGCAGTCAGCCGTGCATCACCGCCATCCAGCCACACCTGCACCAGGCGCGCGGCATGTGCGTCATCGTTGCTCACCTGCACGGTGATTTCCCTGCGCGGCTCAGGGTAAATCTGCCGGGTGCCACTGATGATCACCCCGGCCTGTGCCTGCCCGAAGACCAGGCACAGGCAGAGCGCTACCTGCAGGCGTGCTACGCAACCCATGGCCCGGGCCCTCGGTCTATCGGGCGATCAGGGAAAGATCACCGAGTACTGCACCGCCGTAGTCACCAGCCCTACCCCCGCCGCCCCGCCCGTGGCGATGTAACGTACCGCAAAGGGCAAGGTTGCCAGGCCGCAGGTGACCGTGGCCGTGCTCGAAGCATGGCCGGTACGCAAGTCCATCGGCTTCTGGGTGGCGCCGTCGAGAATTTGCACCTCTACTTTGGCGGCAGCGGTTTTGGGGGCCATGTTGCGCAAGTTGCCGGTGGCCGGATTGATCGCCGGGCTGGTGCTTTCATACAACACAGCCACCTTGGTCGCATCCGCACAACTGGCGCCGCCGCCCACATAAATAAAGAATGGCTTGGCGCTGGCGGTTGCCCCCTCCGTCGACAGGGCGCTGGCTTGCACTTTGTCCAGGACCACCGGAAAGTTCGCACCGGAGCCCGCGAAACCACCGGTCCCGCCACTGATCGTGCAGGTGGTGCCGGTGATTTCTCCGGTCAGGGTGATGGTGCCATCGGCGGCAGTGGCCAACGGTACGGCAAGCCCGCAAGCAAGCAGCAAGGCAATCGCCAGGACATGGTTTTTCATACACGTGTTCCTAAGGGTTACGAGCCCCGGTCAGACGACGCGCAGGCACAAGCCCGCCCGCCGAGTTCGAGCTCAATGCAGCAAAACTGTTGGTTCTTGAATGGCAGCCTCTTCACGAGACTGAAGTTTTTTCTGGCGAGCACTGATCCAAGCAACAACGCAATAGACCAAACAATTTTTTCTCGTCAAAATATGTTGCAAAGTTTGGCAAGATTAAAAAACACGCACAACTAGCCAAGTCGTTAGGTCTACGCTTTGCTAATGCCATAGACCAACTATCATTGTTACTTCAGACGTACTGCCTGTAGCCGCTACCAGGCCCTTCCCTCACTTTGCTACAGGCTGCGTAAATGCCACTTACCCTCAAAGGTCCGCGCAAGCGCGCCGCCCGCTCCTTGATCACGGTCCTGTGCGGCCTGCTGCCGATTCTGCTGGGAGTGGCCATCCTGCACCTGCAGGCCAAACGCACCCTGGAGCACAGCACGTCGCAGACGGCGACCGAGGCCGTGCGCCAATTCGACCTGATGCTCGACAACACCGCCCGTGCCGCCCAGGAACTGCTGCCGCTGGCGGGCAAGGCCTGTGACAACGCGGTGCAACTGGCGCTGCGCGAGCAAGTCACACGGCGCCCCTTTGTACGCGCAACCACCTTGTCGTGGAAAAAGTCCATTTATTGCACCTCGCTGTTTGGTGACACCCACGTGTCTGCGGTCAATCCTGACGACTACGTCGAGGGTCGCCTGTGGCTGATGAATGGCAACCCGGTCACCCCCGATACCGCCCTGTTGGTGTACCGGCTGGTGGAGGGCGACAAGGCTGCGTTTGCTTCGATTGACGGTTACCACCTGACCAATGCCCTGCGCCTGATCAGCCGCTACGCGGACCTGGTGTTGCAGGTCGGCCCCAATTGGTTGGGCAGCGACGGAAAAGTCAAAAACAGTGCGCCGCCGGAGTTTCCCGTGGCCCACCAGCACCTCGCCTCCCAGCGCTACGCGTACAGCGTGGAAGCCGGCATGCCCGAAGGGGAAGTCTGGCGGTATATGGAAGCGCGCTACCCGGCGCTGTTCAGCCTGCTGGTGTTTTTCGGCGTGCTGGCCGGCGTGCTGGCGCACTGGGTGCAAAAACGCTCCTCCGCCCCCACCCACGAACTGCAGCGGGCGCTGGGCGCCAATGAGTTCGTGCCGTATTACCAACCGGTGGTTCGTGGCGATAACCTTCAATGGGCCGGCTGTGAAGTCCTGATGCGCTGGCAGCACCCCAAGGAAGGCCTGGTGCGCCCCGACCTGTTTATCCCCCTGGCCGAGCACTCCGGGCTGATCGTGCCCATGACCCGCGCCTTGATGCGCCAGGTCGCCACACAACTGGCGCCCCATGCCGATCGCCTGGGCAGCAATTTCCATGTGGGGATCAATATCACCGCCCGGCATTGCCAGGACCTGGTGTTGGTGCAGGACTGCCAGGAGTTCCTCGCCGCCTTCAAGCCGGGCCAGGTACTTTTGACGCTGGAGTTGACCGAGCGCGAACTGATCGAACCCACCGAGGTCACCCGCCAGCTGTTCCAGGCCCTGCACGAACTGGGCGTGATGATCGCCATTGATGACTTCGGCACCGGCCACTCCAGCCTGGGTTATTTGCGCAACTTCAATGTTGACTACTTGAAGATTGATCAAAGCTTTGTGGCCATGATCGGAGCCGATGCGTTATCGCGGCATATACTCGACAGCATCATTGAGTTATCCGGCAAGCTTGATTTGGGCATCGTCGCCGAAGGCGTGGAAACCCAAGAGCAATGTGACTATCTGGCCGCGCAAGGTGTGGACTTCTTGCAGGGCTACCTGTTTGGTCGCCCGGAGCCTTTTGACGCGTTCATTAAATCTTTGCGGCGCGATTGAATATCCATCTAGCATCAGATGAAAAATTGTTATTTATACAAAAGACGTGATTTACTCGTGGCGCATTAACTACTACAATTTTTCCTGCCTGCGCCGAATCGGCAGGAGAACCACTTTTACCGAGTCATGCTGAGGCTCTTGGCTTATAGCTTTGTTTGCAGTGGGTATCAGCCAAATACACTATTGGAGTAAATATTTTGTCCAGACTCGCCGAATTTCGTGCCGCAGAAAAAGCCCTTCAAGAACAGCTCGCCCAGCTGGAATCCCTGAAGAACGACGCTGGCCTGAAGAAAGAAATCGAATTTGAAGAAAAGCTTCAAGGGCTGATGAAAACCTACGGCAAGAGCCTGCGCGACATCATCTCCATCCTTGATCCAAACCCAGGCAAGTCGGGGATCCAAGTGGCAGCCGCCCCCAAAACCCGCCGCGCACGCGTGATCAAGGTGTATCACAACCCGCACACGGGTGAACTGATTGAAACCAAGGGCGGCAACCACCGCGGCTTGAAGGCCTGGAAAGAACAGTATGGCGCTGCCACTGTAGATTCCTGGCTGCGCGGCTAATACAGGCGCACTAATAAAAAGCCCCGCTGATGCGGGGCTTTTTGTTTTTGCGCCTCGATTTCAAACGCTGCCGCGTGCGAAAGTGAACTTTGAAATACACTCCACTTCGAACACAATCGCCGAACAGCCGCTGTACACCGCAGTCCTGTAGTTATGGGTTTTTCTGTCAATGTGCCATGTCAGGCATCTAGCCATCGCCGATCAAAGTTTCAGGCTTGCACGTACCGAGCTGACTTCTTCCTTGCTCGACTCATAGGCAGCGGCTTGCCCGGCATATGAAAAAACATAGGCCTTATTCGTATCGACAGCACCCACCAGTGTTTGCGAGAGCACATGCCGACCGTTCTCGGTAATCACGCAGGTAGTTTCCAGCGCCTCAAGATGACTTAAGGTGCTTGAGTGAATCTTGTTGCAGACACTTTGATAACCACTGCGGGCAAAGTCCTTCTGGATGGACTTGCGCATCTCCAGCAACACCCCTTGCAGATTGACCACATGCCCAGGCTCGATCGGCGTACCCGTCAACTCCATGACCATCAGCGTCTCGCCGTTCTCATCGTTCTTGATCGCGCGCTGGCGCGACACCGGTGACGGCGTGGCCGGCGCATCGGCATCCGCCACCACCTCCTCCACCTGCCAGCCGCTGGGCCAATGAATCTCCGGGTCTGCCGCCAGTGCAACGGTGCTGCCCAAGACAAGCCACAAGGCGGCCAACAATGGTTTGTTCAATCGGCTCATTGCAAAAAACACTCGAAGTTCAAGCCGCAAAGTTTGAGCCCGCCGAGGGGATGGCCGCAAGGCCCGGGTGCGTTTTTCATTTGGCGCGGCCGGTGCAGCTTGCGTATCATGATCCGGCTACACGGATCTGCCGCACGCCAAGGGACCGCTCAAATCACGAGCTGCGTCTGCCCCATTTTTTCTGGAGGGCCCATGAGCCTGCACGAATTGAACACCTTCCCGGGCGTCACCGCCCAACCCGACACCGCCACTTCGAACTTCGTGTTCAACCACACCATGCTGCGGGTCAAGGACATCACTAAGTCCCTGGACTTCTATACCCGCGTCCTGGGTTTTTCCCTGGTTGAAAAACGCGACTTCCCGGAAGCCGAATTCAGCCTGTACTTCCTCGCCCTGGTCGACAAGGCGCAGATTCCAGCCGATGCCGCCGCGCGCACCCAGTGGATGAAGTCGATCCCGGGCATCCTGGAACTGACCCACAACCACGGCACCGAAAACGATGCCGACTTCGCCTACCACAATGGCAACACCGACCCGCGCGGGTTTGGCCATATCTGCATTTCGGTGCCGGATATCGTCGCGGCCTGCGAGCGCTTTGAAGCCTTGGGCTGTGATTTCCAGAAGCGCCTGACCGATGGGCGGATGAAAAGCCTGGCGTTTATCAAGGATCCGGATGCGTACTGGGTTGAGATCATTCAGCCAGCGCCGCTGTAAACCGGTTTGTTGCCCCTGTAGGAGCGTATCACCGTGGTGTAACGGTCACGCCGAGTCGCCTGCCTCGCAGGCCAGCTCCCACAAAAGCAACACCCACAAAAAACCCATGATCACTCATGGGTTTTTTAGTATCGGGCCTTACGCTCGGATCAGGTAATCAAAAGCACTCAGGGAAGCCTTGGCGCCCTCGCCCACCGCAATCACGATCTGCTTGTAGGGCACGGTGGTGACGTCACCGGCGGCAAACACGCCGGGCAGTGAGGTCTCGCCACGGGCATCGACAATGATCTCGCCACGGGGCGACAGCTCCACGGTGCCCTTGAGCCAATCGGTGTTGGGCAACAGGCCGATCTGTACAAAGATACCTTCCAGGTCGACGGTCTTGAATTCGCCGGTATCACGGTCTTTGTACGCCAGGCCAGTAACCTTCTGGCCATCACCTTTGACTTCACTGGTCAGCGCACTGGTGATCACGTCAACGTTCGGCAGGCTGTAGAGCTTGCGCTGCAATACGGCGTCGGCGCGCAACTTGCTGTCGAACTCCAGCAAGGTCACGTGGCTGACAATACCGGCCAGGTCGATGGCTGCTTCAACGCCGGAGTTACCGCCACCGATCACCGCCACGCGCTTGCCCTTGAACAGCGGACCATCGCAGTGCGGGCAGAAGCACACACCCTTGGCCTTGTATTCCTGCTCGCCCGGCACCCCCATTTCGCGCCAGCGGGCACCGGTGGCCAGGATCACGGTCTTGGACTTGAGGGTCGCACCGCTTTCAAAGCGAATTTCATGCAACTCACCGGGATTTTTCGCCGGGATCAGGCTGCTGGCGCGCTGCAGGTTCATGATGTCCACGTCGTACTGACGCACGTGGGCTTCCAGGGCGCTGGCGAGTTTCGGGCCTTCGGTTTCCTGCACCGAGATAAAGTTCTCGATGGACATGGTGTCCAGTACTTGCCCACCAAAACGTTCGGCGGCCACACCGGTACGAATACCTTTACGCGCGGCGTAGATCGCGGCGGCAGAACCGGCCGGGCCACCACCGACGACCAGCACATCGAACGCGTCCTTGGCGCTGATTTTCTCGGCGGCCTTTTCGATACCGCTGGTGTCGAGCTTGGCGAGGATTTCTTCCAGCCCCATGCGGCCCTGGCCGAAGTTCACGCCGTTGAGGTAGACGCTGGGCACCGCCATGACCTGGCGCTCGTCGACTTCCGCCTGGAACAGTGCGCCATCAATGGCCACGTGGCGGATATTGGGGTTGAGCACGGCCATCAGGTTCAGCGCCTGGACCACGTCCGGGCAGTTCTGGCAGGACAGCGAGAAGTAAGTCTCGAAGTTGAACTCACCTTTAAGGCTGCGAATCTGTTCAATCACTTCGACACTGGCCTTCGACGGGTGGCCACCGACTTGCAGCAGGGCCAGCACCAACGAAGTGAATTCATGGCCCATGGGGATGCCGGCAAAACGCAGGCTGATATCGGCACCCGGGCGGTTGATGGAGAACGACGGCTTGCGCCCATCATTGCCATCGGTTTTCAGGGTAATCAGCGTGGTGAGGCTGGTTACGTCCTGCAAAAGAGCAAGCATTTCCTGGGATTTCGCACCGTCGTCGAGGGAGGCAACGATCTCGATCGGCTGGGTGACCCGCTCCAGGTATGACTTCAACTGAGCTTTAAGATTGGCGTCCAACATACGGGCGATTTCCTATTTCAAATCAATTCGGTAAAAAAAAACGCCCGAGCGAATCTCGCCCGGGCGTTTTTGAGGGCGGTGCGGCTTACTTAAGGTGCGGCAATCCGCCCTTGATACTTCACAGACTTAGATCTTGCCGACCAGGTCCAGGGACGGAGCCAGGGTAGCCTCGCCTTCTTTCCACTTGGCTGGGCACACTTCGCCTGGGTGGGCAGCGACGTACTGGGCGGCCTTGATTTTGCGCAGCAGCTCGGAAGCGTCACGGCCAACACCGCCGTCGTTCAGTTCAACGATCTTGATCTGGCCTTCAGGGTTGATCACGAAGGTGCCACGGTCTGCCAGGCCAGCTTCTTCGATCAGCACGTCGAAGTTGCGGGAGATGGTCAGGGTTGGGTCGCCGATCATGGTGTACTGGATTTTGCCGATGGCTGGCGAAGTGTTGTGCCAGGCAGCGTGGGCAAAGTGGGTGTCGGTGGACACGCTGTAGATCTCGACGCCCAGCTTCTGGAATTCGGCGTAGTTGTCAGCCAGGTCTTCCAGTTCGGTTGGGCAGACGAAAGTGAAGTCGGCTGGGTAGAAGAACACGACAGACCACTTGCCTTTCAGGTCAGCGTCCGACACGTCTACGAAGTTGCCGTTTTTGTAAGCGGTGGCTTTGAACGGTTTTACTTGGCTGTTGATGATAGGCATCGTTGACTCTCCGTCAGGGGTTAGTAAGTTGATGGGTGAATCCTACCCAGTCTCATCGCCGATGGCTCATTGCCAAACCTGATGCCGCCGATTGGTTTTGGCTATCAACCAGCTGTATTAATAGAAGAAATCTTAAAGCAGCGGATCGCGGGCCTGAGTCATGCCAAGAAAGGGCGTCGCTTCAACATAGCGCATGGCGGACTTCATGTCCTTCCAGCCGACGTAACCCATCAACGACTTCAAATCCCAACCGCTGCGATGGGCCCAGGTGGCGAAGCCCCGGCGCAAGGAGTGGCTGGTGTACTGCTCGGCAGCAATGCCCGCGCGCCCGAGGGCCTGGCGCAGCAGCGGGATCACGCTATTGGCGTGCAACCCCTCCTCGCCCAGGTTGCCCCAGCGATCGATCCCGCGAAACACCGGGCCGCGCACCAGGGCCGAGGCACTCAGCCATTCGGCATAGGCCTGCACCGGGCACAAGCGCAGCAGTGCCGGGGTTTGATAGGTCTGGCCGAGGTTCTCGCGGTCACTCTTGCTGCGCGGCAAGTACAGGGTGATGCCCGCGCCTGGTACCGCCTGCACATGCTCGATCTGCAGCCGACACAGCTCATCACTGCGAAAACCACGCCAGAAGCCCAGCAGGATCAAGGCCGCGTCGCGCTTGGCGCGCAGCCAGCGCGGCCGATCGCCCTCTGTCCGCGCCTGCTCAGCTTCGCGCTCAAGCCAATTGACCACCTGCTCCAGGTGCTGGAGCTGCAAGGGCTCGGCCTGTTTTTCCTGGGCCGGGTGCACGGCGCGGATGCCCTTGAGCACCTTGCGCACCACCGGCGCTTTGGTCGGGTCCGGGAAACCCTGGCTGGAATGCCATTGCGCCAGCGCCGACAAGCGCAATTTCAGGGTATTGACCGACAACACCCCGGCGTAAGCCACCAGATAACGGGCCACGCTGTCGCTGGTGGCGGGCAGGAAGCCACCCCAACTCACTTCAAAGTGCTCGATGGCGGCGCGATAGCTGCGTCGGGTGTTATCGCGGGTGGCGGCGTTCAGGTAACGATCAAGTTCACTCATAGCGCTATCGCCAAGGGGTTGGTGTACGGGCATAGGGGGTGAATCTGCGTCAAATGGGTCATCACACGGGATAATACGCCAATATCCCATCTGTAAAATCATCAATTTAAAGGAAATTTTATTCGTGATAGAGTATGTATATACATAATACATACCACAGTACTAAATCGACGGAGACCCCATGGCTCGCGGCGGCATCAATAAAGCAGTAGTTCAAACGGCACGCCTGGCAATCCTCGCCCGCGGCGAAAACCCCAGCATTGATGCGGTACGCATCGAAATGGGCAATACCGGCTCGAAAACCACCATCCACCGCTATTTAAAGGAGCTGGACGAGAGCGAAACCCGCCTCGCCATTACCGAGGCGCCCATCGACGATGAGCTTGGCGAGTTGGTCGCACGCCTGGCCCAGCGCTTGAAAGAGAAGGCCCAGGAACCCATCGACCAGGCCCTGGCGCAGTTCGAGCAGCAGAAAACCGCCCTGCTCGCCCAGGCAGAGGCACTGACCGCAGCCCACAACCAGCTCCAGCAGCAATTTGATATTCAGGCCGCCGCCCTGGCGGAAGAAAGCGCAGCCCTGCAGACCGCCAGCACCAGCCTGCAAACCGAGCAAACCCGTAACGCCGGACTCAGCCAGGCGTGCAGCGACTACGAGCTACGACTCGCGGACAAGGACGAACAGATTCGCTCGCTGGAAGACAAACACCTGCACGCCCGCGACGCCCTTGAGCACTACCGCACTGCAATCAAAGACCAGCGCGAACAGGAACAACGCCGCCACGAAGGCCAGCTGCAGCAACTGCAGGCCGAACTGCGTCAGGCCCAGCAGAGCGCCATGGTGCGTCAGGACGAAATCACCCAGTTGCACCGTGACAATGAGCGGCTATTGATTGAGCACCGGGTCACGGCGAAGGAGTTGGCGACTCTGCAAGAACAAAGCCGCAAGGATCAGGCCCAGCAGCTCAAGCTGAGCGAACAGGTAAGCCTGATTGATAGCGAGCGCACCCTGCTCCAGGAGCGTCTGCGGGTTGCCGTGCTGGACAACCAGGCACGGCAGGAGGCCCTGGCCGAGCAGCAGCACAGCCGCAAACCCCTGGAGCTGGAGCTGATCAAGGCCCAGGCCACCATTGAGGCGCTGCGCCTGGCCGCCGTCGTTGCAACGGCGCCAGAGGCAACAGGGAATACCTGATCAGCCAGCGACAGGCGTGCGCATGGTGACAAACTCTTCCGCCGCCGTCGGGTGCACGCCGATGGTCTCGTCGAAATGCTGCTTGGTCGCCCCCGCCTTGAGGGCGATCGCCAGGCCCTGGACAATCTCGCCCGCATCCGGCCCGACCATGTGGCAACCCAGCACCTTGTCGGTATCGGCATCGACCACCAGCTTCATCAGCGTGCGCTCCTGGCACTCCGTCAGGGTCAGTTTCATCGGCCGGAAGCGGCTTTCGAAAACCTGCACGTTATGCCCATCGGCCCGCGCCTGCTCTTCGCTCAGGCCCACGGTACCGATATTCGGCAGGCTGAACACTGCCGTGGGGATCATCGCGTAATCCACCGGGCGGTACTGCTCAGGCTTGAATAGACGCCGCGCCACCGCCATGCCTTCAGCCAATGCCACGGGTGTCAGTTGCACGCGACCAATCACGTCCCCAATGGCCAGGATCGACGACTCGGCGGTCTGGTACAGATCGTCAACCTCGATAAAGCCACGCTTGTCCAGCTTGACCCCGGTGTGCTCCAGGCCCAGGTTATCCAACATCGGGCGCCGGCCCGTGGCGTAGAACACGCAATCGGCTTCCAATACACGACCGTCTTTCAGGGTGGCCTTGAGGCTGCCATCGGCCTGCTTGTCGATACGTGCGATATCGGCGTTGAATTGCAGGTCCAGGCCGCGCTTGGTCAGCTCTTCCTGCAAGTGCTTGCGCACCGCGCCATCAAAGCCGCGCAGGAACAGATCGCCGCGATACAGCAACGACGTCTGCGCGCCCAGACCATGGAAAATCCCGGCAAATTCCACCGCGATATAACCACCACCCACCACCAGTACGCGCTTGGGCAGTTGCTTCAGGAAGAACGCCTCATTGGAACCAATGGCATGCTCATGCCCCGGAATCTCGGGGATCTGCGGCCAGCCGCCCGTGGCGATCAAGATGTGCTTGGCCGTGAAGCGCTCGCCGTTGATCTCGACCTCGTGGGGGCCGGTCAGACGCGCATGGCCTTCGTGCAGGGTCACCCCGCTGTTAACCAGCAAGTTACGGTAAATACCGTTGAGGCGATTGATCTCGCGATCCTTGTTGGCGATCAATGTCGCCCAATCAAAGTTCGCTTCGCCCAAGGACCAGCCAAAGCCGCTGGCTTGTTCGAAGTCTTCGGCAAAGTGCGCGCCATACACCAACAGTTTTTTCGGCACGCAGCCAACGTTGACACAGGTACCGCCCAGGTAGCGGCTTTCCGCCACGGCCACCTTCGCGCCAAAACCTGCGGCGAACCGCGCCGCCCGTACACCACCGGAACCGGCGCCAATCACATAAAGATCAAAATCGTAGGCCATTTCACTCTCCTCGGCAGGGCATCAGGATACCCGCTTGCGCCCAAAAAACCAGAAAGCCACCCGAAGGTGGCTTTCTTGAGACTCAACAGGCAATGCTTAATCAGTAAGCCTTGCCAGTCTTGTAGAAGTGCTCGTAGCAGAAGTTGGTCGCCTCGATGTAGCCTTCAGCGCCACCGCAGTCAAAACGACGGCCCTTGAACTTGTAGGCAATCACGCAACCGTCTTTGGCCTGTTTCAGCAAAGCATCGGTAATCTGGATTTCGCCGCCCTTGCCTGGCTCGGTTTCTTCGATCAGCTTGAAGATATCCGGGGTCAGGATGTAGCGACCAATGATTGCCAGGTTCGACGGAGCATCTTCCGGCGCCGGCTTCTCGACCATGTCGCGAACGCGGATCAGGCCATCACCGATGTCATCACCGGCGATCACCCCGTACTTGTTGGTTTCCGCAGGGTCGACTTCCTGCACCGCAACGATGGTGCAGCGGTACTTCTGGTAGAGCTTGACCATCTGGGTCAAGACGCCGTCGCCTTCCAGGTTGACGCACAGGTCGTCCGCCAGGACCACGGCAAACGGTTCGTCACCGATCAGTGGGCGACCGGTAAGGATCGCGTGGCCAAGGCCTTTCATCTGGGTTTGACGGGTGTAGGAGAACGAGCACTCGTCGAGCAGCTTGCGGATACCGACCAGGTATTTTTCCTTGTCAGTGCCCTTGATCTGGTTTTCCAGCTCGTAGCTGATATCGAAGTGGTCTTCCAGTGCGCGCTTGCCACGGCCGGTGACGATGGAGATTTCGTTGAGGCCGGCATCCAGTGCCTCTTCGACGCCGTACTGGATCAGTGGCTTGTTTACCACCGGCAGCATTTCTTTAGGCATGGCCTTGGTCGCTGGCAGGAAGCGAGTACCGTAACCGGCTGCTGGGAACAAGCATTTCTTGATCATAAAAGTCCTTAATAAGGGCTGTGCGTACGAAATTCGGCGCAGTCTAATCAGGCCGCAGCCACCTTACAATGGGCGCTGCTGGCGTTGCGATGTCAACATAGAGAAAAAATGTCGGCGTTAGTTCCACCGATCCTGCAATTGGCCCTACCAACGGCAAGCTCAAACCAACCGTGCCCCGCTACTTAAAAGGCCTTCGGTTGTTTTAGCACGCTTTTGGGTGCAGAGCACTGACCTGCAACAACTTGCGCTTGCCCTGCGCGTTTGGCGTTATCATAGCCCGCTTGAACCAGACCACGAGATTGTTAATCGATGTCAGAACCCAAAGGCGTAAACGGCTACCTGATCACTAAGCGAGCAGACGGCTGGCACCTGATCAATTTTCACGGAGACAGCGTCGCCGGGGCATTCGCCACCGAGAGCCAGGCTATTGCAGTAGCCGAAGTGTTTGTGGACGAAGCCGGTCACGCATCGAGCAAAAGGCCAAAGGGGAAATAAGCCCCTACGATTGCACATAAAAAGCCCCGATGATCGGGGCTTTTTTGTTTGACAACAGCCATCCCATTGCATTGCCTGTATCTGCGCCCTGGCAGAGCCGACGCACTCACTCAGGAGAGGGAAAATTAGTTCGCTCTCCTCAACATACACTATTGCCTCCAAACACTTGCCAACCTATTTTTATAGCAACTCGCCCCCTCGCTAAACCAAATGTAGTCCACGTCTTACGGTCATTTCTCGATTATTGGAAAACGGCCATAACTTTCCTATATGCCCCACCACTAAAAGACTACGCAAGCAAGGGAACCGGACGACTTCCTTACTAAAACTAGTAGCCTAATAATTGCCCCGCCTCGAATGTTCTCCCGAAGCGCAATACAAATAGTTGGAAAATCAGGACTTCGCTGAACACCAACTCAACCGCACCCGGGCTGAGTTTTCTGCGAGCCTCCGCTGAGGCAAAGAGCCGACTGGCCGGACCGTTCCGGCTTGCCGCACGACCCTGGACTGCGCCTATAAAGCGGCGAACTCAATCGCAAGCTTTCGATACCTCAAGAGAAGAGGAGAAATCCAAAGCACTGAAACCTGGACACTTAACTGCACACTTCATAACCGCTTTTTAATAGGTCCTACGCACAGTTGCGGCCGGACTTCTCAACAACACTTACTCTGTAGGTATCTGCAAATGAAAAATAATTTTAAAACTGCACTGCTAACTATCGGACTATTTGCTGGCGCGATCTCTGCCGCTCATGCGGCAGATGGGACAGTTACGTTCGAAGGGTCGGTCCACTCGGGTGCTTGTTCTATTAAGCCTGACTCCGTAGATCAAACTGTTCATCTTGGCGCGATCGCCAAACATCAATTGCAGACAGGGGGGAAATCTGAAGCCCGGCGCGTTCTGATTGAACTTGAAGGCTGCGACCTGGCAGGCCTGACTGATAATACGGTGACGACTACATTCACGGGCGCGCCCTCAAGCGTTGTCCCGGGCGGGTTGGGCACAGTGGGTAGCGCGGGCGGTATCGGCATCATGATGACCCATGGTAGCCAGCCCATTGAGCTGGGTGTCGCAACGACCCCGCAAGCCATTGCCGTCGGTAACAACACCCTGGAGTTTGGTGCCTATGTACAAGGTGCCGCCACCGGCACGATCGTGCCTGGTGATTTCAGCGCGGTGACCAATTTCACCCTGGCCTATCAGTAAGTACGGCCCCCGCCACTTCGGGTGGCGGGGGATTCTGACGGGAGATACAGGTGAAAACATTCCTGAGTTTCGCCATTGCCTCTTCATTGACGGTGCTCATCAGCCCTTGCGTTTTCGCGAATGCGGCGGCGCAAGGTGAGGGGTTAGTCACCCTGGGAGGAGAAGTCATTGACTCCGCTTGCGGGCTGGAACTGGTCAGTGCCGATCAAACCATCGAGATGCCACCCGAGCCCATAGGCCGGCTACTGCGCAGTGCGATAGGTGAACCTCACCCCTTCCAGTTGCGCCTGGTCAATTGCTCCTTGACCCGCCCTGACCCGTCACGCCCGGATGTGAACCTGCCGGATTGGCAGCACCTGCAAGTGACCTTTGACGGTGCCCGCGATAGAGACGGTCGCTCCTTTGCTGCCTTTGGTGGTTCACAGGGGGTCGCCCTGCACATTTGGGATGCGGCCGGCCAGGAGAGCATTCCGGGTGAACCGATGCCGTTGCTGCCGTTGGCAGAAGGCGACATGACACTGCACTACACGCTGCGCCTGGTCGGCAACGGGCTGCCGCTGATGCCTGGCGCTCACGGTGCCGCCGTGCGGTTCAAGCTGGAATATTTTTGAACATTGATGAGTCGCTTTTTCATGTTGAATACGTCGAAGGTCAAATATTCGCTGCGTCCAGGCCTATTTAGCGGGTTGATGTCACTGGCTGGAACTGCAATGGCCAGCGGGGATATCGAGTTCAATACGGATGTTCTTGATCTGAATGATCGCACCAATATTGACTTGTCCCGATTTGCGCGCAGCGGGTTTATTCTGCCCGGCACCTACTCAATGGTGGTGCAGGTCAATGCCCAGCCTATTGCTGAGCAGTCGGTGGTGTTCTATCCCCCCGATAATGATCCCAAGGGCAGCCAGGCCTGTTTGTCCCCCGATCTCGTCGAGCAGCTTGGCCTCAAGGCGTCCGGCGCGGCAAAACTCACCTGGTGGAATAACGGGCAGTGCCTGGATATCCAAGGGCTGCCGGGCATGGAAGTGAGTGGGGATCTGACCACCTCGACGCTGACTATCAACCTCCCCCAGGCTTATCTCGAATACAGCGACATCAATTGGGACCCGCCCTCGCGCTGGGATGAAGGTGTGCCGGGGCTGTTGGCGGATTACAGCATCACCGCGCAGTCCAACTATCAAAACAATCGCGGCAACCGCAACAACCTGAGTGGGAACGGAACGCTCGGCGCGAATGCCGGGGCCTGGCGCCTCAGGGCCGACTGGCAGGGGCGTTTCGAGAGACGCCGTGAGGGCGAAGCCAAGGACCAGAAACTGGACTGGACGCGCTACTACGCCTATCGCGCAATTCCTGCGCTGAAGTCGCGCCTCGTGGTGGGAGAGAACTACCTGTATTCGGACCTGTTCGACAGTTTCCGCTTTACCGGCGCCGCACTCAGTTCGGATGAAAACCAACTGCCCCCCAACTTGCGTGGCTACGCTCCGGAAGTCGTCGGAGTGGCGAAAACCAATGCAAAAGTCGTCGTCAGCCAGCAAGGCCGTGTGCTGTATGAAACCCTGGTCGCGGCAGGCCCCTTTCGCATTCAGGATCTTAACGATGCCGTGTCCGGCTCGCTGGATGTGCGGGTGGAAGAACAGGACGGCTCGGTCCACAGCTTCCAGCTAGATACGGCGGGTGTTCCCTACCTGACACGCCCCGGCCAGGTTCGCTACAAGCTGGCAACGGGACGACCGTCCAACCTCCAGTACAACGGTGACGGTGATTTTTTCGGGACCGGCGAGTTCTCCTGGGGGGTCAGCAATGGCTGGTCGCTGTTCGGCGGCGGGATCACGGATAACAACTACCATGCGCTGTCCGTCGGCGCTGGGCGTGACCTGCTCGCGTTCGGGGCCCTGTCGCTGGATGTCACCCAGTCCCAGGCAACCGTCTGGAATGAGCGGCTCGCGGGTAAATCCTACCGCCTCCAATACTCCAAGCACTTTGAGCAGTACGACAGCCAGATAACCTTCGCCGGCTACCGGTTTTCCGAGAAGGGCTTCCTGAGCATGAGTGAATACCTCAACGCTCGGCATTACGGTTTGAACGGCGAACTCGGCGGGCGCGGGGGGTACAACGAGGACGGTGAACGCATTGATGACTGGAAGCCTATCGGCGGGAGCAAGGCCCTTTATACGGCCACGGTGAATAAGCAGTTTCGCGACCTTGGGGCCACGGTCTACGCCAGTTACAACAAACAAACCTATTGGGACCGGCCACACACGCAGCGCTGGAACATGTCCGTGTCACGTTATTTCAATGTGGGCACCGTGAAAAACATGAGCCTGTCCCTGAACATCTTTCGCACCCTGGAATACAGCTACAAGGATAACGGTGCGGCGCTGACGGTCAGCCTGCCGCTGGGGCGCACCGGCACGCTATCGCTGGATGCCTACCGGGCCGCGGGCGATAACAGTTTTTCGTCGCGCTTCAGTGATCGCCTTGATGCGCGCAATAGCTACCAACTCCGTGCAAGCGATAGCTCTGCCAGCGGCTATCTGACCCACATGGGCGATCAGGCCGATATCGACCTCAGCGCTAGCCAACAATCCGGTAACAGCAGCCTCGGTGTGTCTGCGCGCGGCGGTGGCACGCTTACGTCTCACGGCGCTGCGCTGCACCGGACCAACAGCACGGGCGGAACCCGCCTGATGGTCGACACCGGCGGCGTACCGGATGTGCCTGTGCGGGGTTACGGCAGCCCAAGCCGCAGCAATGCCTTTGGCAAGGCGGTTATCTCGGATATCAGCAGCTATCAGCGTACGGCGGCCAGCGTCGACCTGGAGAGCCTGCCGAACAATGTCGAAGCCACTCAATCGGTGACGCAACTGACACTGACCGAAGGGGCTATCGGCTACCGCTCACTGGACGTGATTGCCGGCGAGAAAGCCATGGCGGTTCTTCGCCTGGAAGATGGCAACTCACCGCCGTTCGGCGCGCAGGTCAAGAACATGAAACAGCAGGATACCGGGATTGTGAATGACGACGGCCATGTCTATC
This sequence comes from Pseudomonas sp. WS 5410, assembly GCF_012985645.1. Classification (NCBI taxonomy): domain Bacteria; kingdom Pseudomonadati; phylum Pseudomonadota; class Gammaproteobacteria; order Pseudomonadales; family Pseudomonadaceae; genus Pseudomonas; species Pseudomonas sp. WS 5410. The sequence continues at coordinate 40,106 of NZ_JAAQWS010000019.1, forward strand.
TGAGCGGTATACAGGCCGGCGGGCAGATGGCCGTCAGTTGGGGAGGTGCCGAGCAGTGCATCCTCACGCTCCCTGTCGTTTTGCCTGCTGATGGCTTGACCGATGCCCTGCAATTGAGCTGCCGCAAGACCGCCACTGATCAATCCTTGCCCGTGCCGCCGGTACTGAGCGGGCAGCCTACCGATACGGAGAACACATCCTCATGACGCTCAAGACGCGCCGCCCTCTTCCGGCCTTCGCCCTGCTGGCACTGGGCTTGAGCCCGAGTGTAAATGCCGCGATCGGCCTGGACCGCACCCGAGTGATTTTTGATGGCGGCAAACAGGCCACCAGCGTGAACATCACCAATAACAACACCCAATTGCCGTATTTGGCCCAGGGCTGGATCGAGGATGAAGCGGGCACGAAAATCACCACTCCCCTGATCGTGTTACCGCCGGTTCAGCGCTTGGAGCCGGGGAAACAGAGCCAGGTGAAAGTCCAGGCATTGCCGGCGGCAAAAATGCTGCCGCAGGATCGCGAGACGGTCTACTACTTCAATTTGAGGGAGATCCCGCCGCGCAGTGATAAATCCAATACCCTGCAAATCGCCCTGCAGACCCGAATCAAACTGTTCTACCGGCCGCAGGCCATTGCGCCGAGCCAGCAAGACCTATCCACCCCCTGGCAGGAAAAGCTGACCCTGACCCGCATAGGCGCCAGTTATCAGGTGAATAACCCAACGCCTTACTACGTGACCCTGGTGGATGCGCGCAGCAGCAGGGACGGCAAAACCGTACCGGGCTTCGAGCCGGTGATGGTACCGCCCAAAGGCGCGCTGACGCTGGGGCCATCGGCCGACACACTCGGTACTACGCCCTACTTCTCCTACGTCAACGACTACGGTGGTCGCCCACTGCTGGCTTTCACCTGCAGTGGTGAAACCTGCAAGGTCAGCTCACAAACCCCACCGCCCAAATGAGTAGCGCCTGCCGCGGGAGAACATCATGAAGTCGCACAATGGGAAGGTCTTGGGCGGCCTGTTGCTGGCCTTTGCCTTGGTGGGGGGCGCACACGCCGAGGATGATATCGAGGGCATGAATGGGCTGCTGAACATTAACGGGGCCATGCATGAGACCCCTTGCAGCCTGGAGATGACGTCACTGCACCAGACGATTGACCTGGGCGCCGTGTCCACCAGCCAATTGCAGCGACCGGGCGACCAGGCAACAGCTGTGGCATTCCAGCTGCATTTTACCGATTGCCAGCGCACCGCCGGCAGCATCCGTAGCGAACGTACGGGGAACCTGGTGTGGAGTGCCTTTCAACCGGTGCTGTCGGTAACGTTTGTCGCCCCTGCCGATGACGATGATCCGCGGCTGGTCAAAGTACAAGGCATCACCGGGATGGGCCTGCGCCTGACCGATGACGTGGGGCGGGATGTACGGCTGGGCTCCAGGGGCGAACCACTGTTTCTGGCATTGGGCAGCAGCACCCGGACCTGGAATGTTCAGCCTACGCGCACCTCTGCACCACTGACCAGCGGGGCATTTCGCGCCGTAGTGGATTTCAGGCTCAATTATGACTAAGGGCAAAACAATGGCTAAGTCAATCGGCGCGCAGGCCATTCTGACCGGCGCCCTGGTGTGGGCGGCAGGCCAAGCAGTGTCGGCCGATACCAATCTGATCATCCGGGCACAAATCATCGCCCCGCCGCCATGCGTCATTAACAGCGGGAGCACGCTCGATGTGCCGTTTGGCAATAACCTCCTGACATCACGGGTTGACGGGGTCAATTATCGTCGAAGCGTGCCTTACACCGTGACATGCGACTCGCCCTTCAGCAACGCGATGACCCTGGAACTCAAGGGCACCGGAGCGGCGTTTGACAGTCGCGTGCTCGGCACCCGCAAGGCCGATCTTGGGGTAAAGCTGTTCGTGAATGACGCCGACTGGCCGCTGAATACGGCTGTGAGGTTTACCTATCCAAACTTTCCGATCGTGCAGGCCGTGCCTGTCAAACGCGCGGGCAGCAGTCTGACAGGAGGGGTGTTTGATGCCGCCGCCACCCTTGTCATCGAGTACCAATGAAAAGGAGCGATCAATGACCCGTTGCCAGCAGCGAGCATTGCTCGCCTTGTGTTCCATCGGCCTTTGCAGCAATGCGCTGGCCAACCTGACATTCAGCGGCACGCTGAACGAGCCGCCGCCCTGCACGATCAACGCAGGCAATAGCATTGAAGTCGATTTTGGGGATGTCGGGGTCAAGCGGGTCGACGGAGTGAAGTACCGTCGCGGGCTCGGCTACACCATCAGTTGTGCCCCCGCCACGCTGCCGTGGGAGCTTAAGTTGAGTATCAGGGGCACGGCGACAGGGTTTGACGGCGCCGCATTGCAAACCAATGTGCCTGCACTGGGGATCCGGATTTTCCAGAATGACCAGCCGTTTCCACTCAACACACCGCTGGACATCACCCTGTCGTCACCGCCGGCATTGGAGGTTGTTCCCGTCAAACAGCCAGGCACCACGCTGTCCCCTGCACAGTTTACGGCGGTGGCTACGTTGCTGGCCGAATACGAGTAGGAGATCCGTCCATGGGACACGAAACGATTTACAAGGGCTGGCCAAGTGCAGGGCTGGCCTTACTGCTGACCACCGGCCTGACCCCCGAGGGGCAAGCGGCGGACAACCTGCGCTTGAAGGGCAACCTGGTGGAAGAGGCCTGCACTATCCGTCCAGGCGACGAGGCCATCACATTGGAGCTCTGGGACCTGACCAGCAAGCATCTCTACATCAACACCCGCTCCCAGGGTCGGGGTTTCAAGCTGCACCTGGAAGATTGCAACACCACGATCAGCAACACGGTCACCATCACGTTCGGCGGCAGGGAAAACCCGGCGCTGCCCGGATTGCTCGCGCTGGACGCAGGGAGTGGTGCCTCAGGCATTGGCATCGGTATCGAGACACCGAGCCAAAAGCCATTGCCTCTGAATACAGTCAGCGACGAACAGGTGTTGCGTAATGGCAGCAACGTTATTGAGCTCAAAGCCTATGTACAGGGTGAGCCGAATGCCATCAGGGACCAGAGCATTGGCCATGGCGCCTACACCGCGACCTCTACTTTTACCCTGGACTACCCGTAATTCGTAGGCTCAAAAAACCGATTGATACCCATAGGCTTTCAGGCCAACCAGGTTTACAGCGACTGATTGTTCGCTGGACAGCGCCTGCGTAGAGAAGCAACGAGAGATCAAGATGAAACGACTATATGAAGCCATGGTGCTTCTCCTGCTGATTAGCGTTAGTTCGGCCGCGCTGGCTGTCGATTGCCGGATCAATGGTGGGGAGTGGGCGCGGGTGACCCACCTGACCGTCCCCGTAGACGTACGGCTCGATACAGATCGCGTGAGGATTCTGATGGAGGGCGCCCGGCTCGAATGTCGGTTTACCGCCGGCGCAGGCCCCGTTTGGGGGGAGGATTACTGGGCAACCGGGAATGCCTCGGGAACACCCTGGACGTCCGGCCCCAAATTCACCCGGGAAAGGAGCGGTTTGCGCATCAATGGCAGCTTCCTCGATACGCCGGTTCCGGCGGGTATCCGCGTGGCCACCATGCCCAACAACGGGATCGGCTACCCGATCAATATCACCCCCTATATTCTGGTGCGTAACGATCCCTCCAATCCGATTGATGTGCGCACAGGAGACACCCTCGGCCTGTTGCGCCTCACCAGCTCGAACAATTTCGACGGCACCCGACCGCAACTCACGGTCACTTATACCGCCGCCAACGACTTCACCATTTCCCCGTCAACCTGCACGATCAACAATAACAACCCGATCGAGATCGACTTCGGCGATGTACACCAAAGGGCAATCGGCACCGACCCGCTGACAACCACCGTTCGCCGTGACCGCCGACTCACCTACGCGTGCCCGGACCCGGGGATCACCACGCCGATCACCATTACCTACAAAGGTACCCCTTCATCGTTCGACTCCAGGCTGCTGCTGATGAGCAACCCGGATGTCGGCACGGCACTCGTAAGGAGCGCAACGGCCGTCCAGGTCGGCGGCGCCTTCCTGTCCAGTATTACCAATAGCGTGGGCGGCGACGATGTGACGTTTACCCTCGTCCGGCGAGCCGGCTCCCTGCCCACCCCAGGCCCCGTCAGCGGCAGCGGTGTACTCGTGATGGGTGTGCCATGACACACGCAAAAGGCCAGGGCCGGACACATCGCGGGGGCGCAGTCGCAGACTTTGTTTCTGAGACTGCGCATTAAGTGGCAGTTCGCTATACTCTCGCGCCAACGCCCCACGACAGTGTCAGCGCCCCTCCAACACCCTCGACGACGACCCAACTCATGAACAAAATCCTGGCACTGATCTCGGTACTGGCGCTTGCCGGCTGCACTACCACATCTGATATCTATCTGAAAAATGGCGAACAAGGCCTGACCATCGACTGCTCGGGCGAGGCCAACTCTTGGGCCAGTTGCTATGAAAAAGCCGATGCATCCTGCGCAGGCACCGGTTACCGCATCGTCGGTACCGAAGGCACGCCGGCCTTGCAGGACAGCGACAAGACCCTGGGCGTGGACGTAGGCAATTTCAAGGGCCGCAGTGTGGTGGTGGTCTGCAAGTAACCCGGGCGGTTACATGTGAATCTCGGCGAACTTGATGCCCAGGCTACGAATGGTGTCGATCAGGTCATCCAGTTTCGCAAAGGATTCGACCTCGTCCTGGTCATCCACCAGGAAAAAGCTGCGCCCGCCGCTTTTCTTGAAAAATACAATCCACTCCCCCGAATTGGCCGGATTTTGAATCACATGGGTCGCAGAGATGTGACCCTCTGCATGCCGCTCTCTGACGCGTTCACGTTTCATAATTGCTTTCCAAAATGACAATGCCGCTCAAACCCCGGGGTTTGAGCGGCATTTTTTGTGGTCGGCGGATAGTTTAACGGATGCCTTGGCCAATCAGTACGCCATCAACCGTTTGCCCGTACAGATTCACGCCATCATTGGCGTGGAACTTGACGCGGGTCTTCTCCACCGAGCCGTCCACCAGGCGCGGATCCTGGGGGCGCTCATGGCGGTTGACGTAGGCCGCCACGTCCCAGGCCTGCTGGTCGCTCAAGCTACCGCCCTTGCCCAGCGGCATGTTGTGCTTGATAAAGGAGGCCGCCGTGTTGATCCGGTGCATACCGGCGCCCCAGTTATAGGAGTCCTTGCCCCACAACGGTGGCATCACGTAGCTATCACCGACCTTCTGCCCCTGCCCCTCGCCGCCATGGCACACCGCACACTGTGCCTTGTACACCTCGGCCCCTTGCGCCAGGTTGTAGCCTTTGGCCGGTTGTGGCACATCAGGGTAACCACGCCCAGGCAACTCCACGCCCAGCGGCGCCTTGCTCGCCAGCCAGTAAGCGTAGGTCGACAGCGCGGCAATCTCAGGGCTGTCGGCTGCCGGTGGCGTGCCGCCGTCCATGCTGAACTGGAAGCAACCCTGCAGGCGTTCGGCGAAGGAGTTGACCTTGTCATTCTTTTTTCGATAGGCCGGGTACATCGGGTAAGCCCCCCACAGCGGCGAGGAGTTGGCCAGGCGCCCCTGATCCAGGTGGCAGTTGCTGCAATTGAGACCGTTGCCGACAAACTGCGGCGCCAGGCGCTTGGTGTCGACGAACAACGCATAACCCTGCATCACCAACTTGCCGTAGGCATTGTCGGGCAACTCGCTTGCCTGAGGTGGCTGGAACGCCGTGGTGGCAGGCACCGCAGCCGGCACCTGCAGTTGCGACTGATCTTCCATGGCTATCGGTGCGGCCAACGCCGGCACACTGATCAACGCGACCAGCACGGGTGCAAATGACAGGTTCTTCATGGCTTGACCTCCTGGCCAGGCAAGGAGGCGAAATAACCGGCAATCCCCTGCACTTCGTCATCCGTGAGGGATTTGGCCACATGGCCCATCAGGTCATTGGGATCATTGTGCCGGGTGCCACTGCGCCAGGCATTGAGCTGGGCGGCCAGGTAGGCGGCAGATTGCCCGGACAGCGGCGGGAACGCCTCGCCCACGCCGACACCTGCAGGGCCATGGCAACTGACACACGCAGGAATCTGCCGCTCCCAGGCACCCTGCAGTGCCAGTTTTTCGGTGGGATTGGTCGGGGCCATGCTGCGATGGCCGGTTTGCACGGCCGGCGCCGGCATCGCCGCCAGCGTCTGGGTCACTGCGGCGATTTCTTCATCGGTAAGCGCCTTGGCCAGCGACGTCATCACCGGGTTGCTGCGCGCACCACTCTGAAAGTCATGCAGTTGTTTGCTCAGGTAAGCCGCCGGCAACCCCGCCAGCCGTGGAAACCCCGCAGCCGCCAGCCCCAGGCCATCGGCGCCATGGCACGCCATGCAAGCCGCCGCGCCAGGCTGCGCGCCACCTTCATTGAACACCTTTTTGCCCTCCAGCGCCTGCGCGCTGCCGAGCATGAGCAGCAGGGCGCCACCCATCAACACTCTCTCCACAGACATCATCACGACTCCATTTTTATAGTTATATGCTTAGACCTACAATGCATAAGCCTACAAATGGTAGGGTAATGGGCTGACAGTCACAACCGCTGGGTAAGAAATTTCAGGCAATAAAAAGCCCGGCACTGCAAGCGCAGGCCAGGCTTCTTGATCGGAGTTGATCGCGTATGAGCGGTGAGGTGGACTCAGCCGGAAATGCAGTCTTCCGCAGCTTTCTTCACATCACCCGGACGAATCGGCACATTGGACATGCTCTCGTAGAGCTTGATGCTGCTACCACTGGAGCGGTCTTCAATCTCGAAAATGGCCGATGGGTCAGCCGAAAATTTCTGCGGCACAATTACCCGCACACCTTCCTTGAGCGGCTCGATCTGCGACGGGCGACGGGTCGCCGACAGTTTCTGCACCACACACGCCGCGTATTCCTGCGGTTTTTTCCCGGAGATAACCGCCAGGGTTGGCGGTGTCTGCTTGATGTCTGAAACCGAAGCACATCCACCTATTGCCAGGGCCAGAACCAATACACTCCACTTCATACAAAACCTCCGATAAAGACCCTACGACAGCGAAGATGGTATTTTTCTCCCGCCAACGTAGGATTTATCCCTGATATATCGGTAAATAACTGTTTTAAATTGTCGAAGACGCCGACGACGACCCGATAATAAACGTGCTGGGGCTGATAAACTCCATCTTAACCCACGTATCGTTCTGATTTTTCAGAAAAAGCCCTTCTGGAGACACCCCCCATGAAATTCATCCACCAGCGCGAACACTTGAACGAAGGGGACATTGTCGTCATTGAATGCTCGCAGACCTGCAATATCCGCCTGATGAGCGATGCGAATTTCCGCAGCTTCAAAAATGGTGGTCGCCACACGTATCACGGTGGCGCGTTCGACAAATTCCCGGCCAAGATCACCGCGCCAAGCACCGGGTTCTGGAACATCACCCTGGATGTGGTGACACGCCGTGCCATCAGCGTTACCCGCAAGCCGGCCTTGTCCCATAAAATCCGCATTGTTCGCCGCACCAGCACCAAACTCAGCTGATTGCGCTGCCTTACACCACAGGAATGCCCGTGAACCAGACCACCAAATACGTCATCAAGTACAAGCTCAACGGCGAACGCCGTTTTGAATTTGCCCAACTGCAGTCGGCCAGCACCGAAGAAGCCCAGGCGGCCTTGGCGAAAATCCACGATGCCAGTGACGAAATCACTGAGATCACCGTGAGCAAGGCCCTGTAAACCATCACCAGCAGCGGAGTGATTGTGCAACATGGACCCTCATTCCACCGGCGACCTGTTCAGCGACGAGGCCTTGCAGCAACCGGCCCGTCGCGAGCAAATCGGCGAACAATCCTACGTCCTCAGGGGCTATGCCCTGCCCTGGCTTGAACGTGTCTTGCCCGAGCTGCGTGCCGTCCTGGTCCAGTCCCCGTTCCGGCATATGGTCACCCCCGGTGGTTTTACCATGTCGGCGGCCCTGAGCAGTTGCGGCGCACTGGGCTGGACCACCAGCCCCCAGGGCTATCGTTATAGCCCCCTCGACCCCGAGCGCCAGCAGCCCTGGCCGAGCATGCCGGCGGTGTTGCGCGAACTGGCGATCAACGCGGCCAGCGCAGCGGGCTTCGACGGTTTTGCGCCGGACGCCTGCCTGATCAACCGCTATGTGCCGGGTGCGCGGATGTCCCTGCACCAGGACAAGAACGAGCGCGACTACAACGCGCCGGTGGTCTCGCTGTCCCTGGGCCTGCCGGCGGTGTTTCTGTTTGGCGGCCATCAACGCAGTGACAAGACGCAGAAGATCTCACTGTTCCATGGCGACGTGGCGGTCTGGGGCGGCGTTGACCGCCTGCGTTTTCATGGGGTACTGCCGATCAAGGAAGGCGCGCACCCGCGCATGGGGCCACAACGGATCAACCTGACGTTTCGCACGGCCGGCTGAGCCCGGTGAATTCAACCGCAAGCAACGGAGTGTGCGGCCCCTCCCCGGTGATTATCCTGGCCACTGATCCATTGCCGAGCTATTGCCATGAGCACTGAAGATGATCTGCGCTGGGCGGCCATTGTTGCCCGTGACGCTACGGCCGACCTGACCTTCGTCTATGGGGTCAAGACTACCGGGGTGTATTGCCGTCCCAGCAGCAGCGCACGCCAGCCGCTGCGCAAGAACGTCGAGTTCTTCGACACCCCGCAGCAAGCCGAAGCCGCCGGGTACCGCCCCAATAAACGCACCTCGGCCGATCAGACCCAGGTCGCGCAACGCCATGCGCACCTGGTCGCCGCTGCCTGCCGCCATATCGAACAGGCCGAGACCCTGCCCGCCCTGGAAGACCTGGCCAACGGCGCCGGCCTGAGCCCCTTCCACTTCCACCGCGTATTCAAGACCCTGACCGGGCTGACGCCGCGGGGCTATGCGCGGGCCCATCGTTCACGCAAGGTCAGGGCTCACCTGCAGGACAACCAGTCGGTGACCGACGCGCTGTACGACGCAGGCTTCAACTCCAACAGCCGCTTCTATGCGTCTGCCGACCAGTTGCTCGGCATGACACCCAGCGCCTACAAGGCCGGCGGCATCCATAACGATATCCACTTTGCCATCGGCGAGTGCTCCCTGGGGGCGATTCTGGTGGCGCAGAGCAATCGCGGGGTCTGCGCGATCCTCCTGGGCGACGACCCGGACCAACTGGCGCGCGACCTGCAGGACCAGTTCCCGCAGGCCAATCTAATCGGCGCCGACCCCGGTTTTGAACAGTTGATTGCCCAGGTGGTGGGTTTTATCGAAGCGCCCGCCCTGGGCCTGAACCTGCCCCTGGACCTGCGCGGCACCGCGTTCCAGGAGCGTGTCTGGCAGGCGCTGCGCGACATTCCGTTAGGCAGCACGGCCAGCTATGCCGAGATTGCCCAACGCATCGGCGCGCCCAGCGCCTTTCGCGCCGTGGCCCAGGCGTGCGGCGCCAATCGCCTGGCCGTGGCGATTCCCTGTCACCGCGTGGTACGCAGCGATGGTCATCTTTCGGGCTACCGCTGGGGGGTGGAGCGCAAGCAGCAATTGCTCCAGCGCGAACGCCGCACCGTGCATGAACAGGCGCCTGCGTCCAGTGAATAATACAGACTGGCCTTGCCCCGGCCGCCCCTGTTAAAAATGCCGGGCAGCCCTCCCCGGGCGTTCCACCACTGGAGAAGCGAACCATGAGCACCTGGCCAGATACGCGGATTATTGACCTCTTGGGCATTGACCTGCCGATCATCCAGGCCCCCATGGCCGGCAGCACCAGCCCGCAGATGGTGATTGCCGCAAGCCAGGCCGGCGCCCTCGGCTCCATACCGGCGGCCACCTTGAGTCTCGAGCAACTGCGCCAGGCGCTGAGCACCATTCGCCAGGCCAGTGCCCGACCGTTGAACGTGAATTTCTTCTGCCATCAGCCACCAGTCCCTGCCCCCGAACGTGACCGCCAGTGGAAGGCGATGCTGGAGCCCTACTACCGTGAACTGGGGGCCGATTTTGACGCACCAACCCCGGTCTCCAACCGCGCCCCATTCGACACTGCCAGTTGCGAAGTGGTGGAAGAGTTCCGCCCCGAGGTAGTCAGTTTCCACTTCGGCCTGCCGGAAAAAGCCCTGCTGGACCGGGTCAAGGCCACCGGGGCAAAAGTGCTGTCATCGGCCACCACTGTCGAAGAAGCGATCTGGCTGGAGCAGCACGGCTGCGACGCAATCATTGCCATGGGCTATGAAGCCGGTGGGCATCGCGGGATGTTTCTCAGCAATCGCCTCACCAGCCAGATTGGCACAATGGCCCTGGTGCCGCAGATCGTCGATGCGGTCAGTGTGCCGGTGATCGCTGCCGGTGGGATTGGCGATGCACGGGGCATGGTTGCCGCGTTCGCCCTTGGCGCCTCGGCGGTGCAGATCGGCACGGCCTATCTGTTCACGCCCGAAGCCACTATCACCCCCGCCCACCATCAGGCATTGCACAGCGCCCAGGCCAGCGAAACGGCCCTGACCAACCTGTTCACCGGGCGCCCGGCGCGGGGGATCGTCAATCGGGTGATGCGCGAACTGGGGCCGATCAACCCAGCGGCGCCGGCGTTTCCATTGGCCGGCGGTGCCTTGATGCCTTTGCGCGCCCTGGATGAAGCCGACTTCAGTAGCCTGTGGGCCGGCCAGGCGCTGCGCCTGGGGCAGGACCTGTCGACCCGCGAGCTGACGCTGAACCTGGCCCGGCAGGCCCTGGCGCAGCTCAACAAGCGCTGAGCCCCTGAGACAACTTTGCACTGTACCGACGATGGCGAAGCGCTATATATTCCCATACATAGCGATTACCTATAACAAGCCGCCACGTCGGCACCCCAAGGAGCTGCTGCATGATGATTCGCGCCCCAGGCCTGGCCACCCTGCTTGCCCTCTTCACCCTGGGCTCGGCCCACGCCGATGAAGTCCAGGTAGCCGTCGCCGCCAACTTCACTGCCCCTATACAGGCCATCGCCGCCGACTTCAAAAAAGACACCGGGCACACCCTGGTCGCCGCCTACGGGGCTACCGGGCAGTTCTACGCCCAGATCAAGAACGGCGCGCCGTTTGAAGTATTCCTCAGTGCCGACGACAGCACCCCGCAAAAGCTCGAGAGCGAAGGCGACACCGTCAAGGGCTCGCGCTTCACCTATGCCGTCGGCACCCTGGCGCTGTGGTCGGCCAAGGAAGGTTATGTGGATGCCAAGGGCGATGTGCTGCAGAAAAACCAATACCAGCACCTGTCCATCGCCAACCCGAAAGCCGCCCCCTACGGCCTCGCAGCCACCCAGGTGCTGGCCAAGCTGGGCCTGACCGACCAGGTCAAGAGCAAGCTGGTCGAAGGCCAGAACATCACCCAGGCCTATCAGTTTGTGTCCACCGGCAATGCCGAGTTGGGCTTTGTCGCCTTGTCGCAGATCTATAAAGACGGCAAAGTCAGCAGCGGCTCGGCGTGGATCGTTCCTGGCCAGATGTATGACCCGATCAAACAGGACGCGGTGATCCTCAATAAAGGCAAGGACAACCCGGCCGCCAAGGCGCTGGTTGACTACCTCAAGGGGCCAAAAGCTGCCGCGATTATCAAATCCTACGGTTATCAACTGTAAATGCCCCTATCGAGTGCCGATTTTTCTGCGATCTGGTTGACCCTGAAACTGGCGTCGCTGACCACCGTGATTCTGCTGGTCATCGGCACTCCGATTGCCCTGTGGCTATCGCGCACCCGCTCCTGGTGGCGCGGCCCCATCGGCGCGATCGTGGCCCTGCCGCTGGTGCTGCCGCCCACGGTGATTGGCTTCTACCTGCTGCTGACCATGGGCCCCCATGGCTACCTCGGGCAGTTCACCCAATGGCTGGGCCTGGGCACCCTGACCTTCAGCTTCGCCGGCCTGGTGATTGGCTCGGTGATCTATTCCATGCCGTTTGTGGTGCAACCGTTGCAGAACGCGTTCTCGGCCATCGGCAGTCGCCCCCTGGAAGTCGCCGCCACCTTGCGGGCCAACCCCTGGGATACATTTTTCACGGTGATCCTGCCCCTGGCTCGGCCCGGTTTTATCACCGCGTCGATCCTCGGTTTTGCCCATACCGTGGGTGAGTTTGGCGTGGTGCTGATGATCGGCGGCAATATTCCCGACAAGACCCGGGTGGTCTCGGTGCAGATCTACGATCACGTCGAAGCCATGGAATACGCCCAAGCCCACTGGCTGGCCGGGGCCATGGTGATGTTTTCTTTCCTGGTGTTGCTTGCGCTCTACTCCAGCCGTAAAACCAAAGCGGGCTGGAGCTGATGTCGATGATCGAGGTGCGCCTGCAACTGCAGTATTCCGGGTTTGCCCTGGACGTGGACCTGAGGCTGCCGGGGCGTGGCGTCACCGCGCTCTACGGGCACTCCGGCTCGGGCAAGACCACCTGCCTGCGCTGCATTGCCGGGTTGGAGCGGGCCGGTGATGGGTTTGTGCAAATCAACGAGCAGGTCTGGCAAGACAGCCGTAACGGGGTGTTTGTACCGCCGCACAAACGTGCCCTCGGTTATGTATTCCAGGAGGCCAGCCTGTTTCCCCACCTGTCGGTGCTGGCCAACCTGGAGTTCGGCCTCAAGCGTATCCCCAAGGCCCAACGCCGTGTGGACATGGCCCAGGCCACGCAACTGCTGGGCATTGGCCACCTGCTGGATCGCCATCCCGAGCATTTGTCCGGCGGTGAGCGCCAACGTGTCGGCATCGCCCGTGCCCTGCTCACCAGCCCGCAATTGCTGCTGATGGACGAACCCCTGGCTGCCCTCGACAGCCAGCGCAAAGGCGAGATCCTGCCCTATCTGGAGCGCCTGCACGACCAACTGGAAATCCCGGTGCTGTACGTCAGCCATGCCCAGGATGAGGTGGCACGCCTGGCCGATCACATTGTCCTGCTTAGCGAGGGCAAGGCCCTGGCCAGCGGCCCGATTGGCGAAACCCTGGCGCGGCTCGACCTGCCGCTGGCCCTGGGCGACGATGCCGGCGTGGTGATCAACGGCACGGTCAGCAGCCACGACGCCCACTACCAGTTGCTGACCCTGCAATTGCCCGACAGCCCATTGCAAATGCGCGTGGCCCATACACCGCTGGCGCCGGGCAAACACTTGCGGTTCAAGGTTCGCGCCCGGGATGTCAGCCTCAGCCTGCAACCCGGGGAGCACAGCAGTATTCTCAACTGCTTGCCCGTGACCGTGATCCAGGAGATCCCTGCCGATAACAGTGCCCATGTGCTGGTGCGGCTGGATGCTGCGGGCACGCCGTTACTGGCGCGGATCACCCGTTACTCGCGGGACCAGTTGCACGTGCATCCAGGGCAGGCACTGTGGGCACAGATCAAGGCGGTCGCGGTACTGGCTTGAACGGACGGCGCAACGCTGCGGTCAATCAGCCATACCGGCCTGATTTATTGCCAAGGACTTTGCCCCATGCCCGACTCCACCGTGCCTGCTGACCTGCCCCGTGACCTGCACTACGTTGATGACAGCCAACCGGGCCTGAGCCGCCGCAAACTGCGGGGCAAGTTCCAGTATTTCGACAGCCACGGCCAACGCCTGACCGACGCCGACGAAATCCAGCGGATCAACGCCCTCGCCATCCCGCCGGCCTATACCGACGTGTGGATCTGCGCCGACCCCAAGGGCCATCTGCAGGCTACCGGGCGCGATGCGCGCGGCCGCAAGCAATACCGTTATCACCCACGCTGGCGCGAGGTGCGCGACAGTGACAAGTATTCGCGCCTGCAGCAGTTCGGCAATGCGCTGCCCAAATTGCGCAAGCAACTGCAAGCGCAGGTCGACGCACCGGGCTTCAATCGGGAGAAAGTCCTGGCCACCGTGGTGTTGTTGCTCGATGCCACGCTGATCCGCGTCGGCAACAGCCAATACGCCCGCGATAACCGCTCCTATGGCCTGACCACCCTGCGCACCCGTCACGTGGATATCAAGGGCAGCGAAATCCAGTTCCAGTTCCGTGGCAAGAGCGGTGTCGAGCATCAGGTCAGCATCAAGGACCGGCGCCTGGCCACCGTGCTCAAGCGCTGCCTGGAGTTGCCGGGGCAGAACCTGTTCCAGTACCTGGACGAAAACGGCGAGCGGCGTACCGTCAGCTCCACCGACGTCAACGCCTACCTGCACAGCCTCACCGGCGCCGACTTTACCGCCAAGGACTATCGCACCTGGGCCGGCAGCGCCCTGGCCCTGGCGGTGTTGCGGGAGCTGGCGTGGCAACCGGAGTCGGATGCCAAAAGGCACGTGGTGGAGATGGTCAAGAACGTCGCCCGGCAACTGGGCAACACCCCGGCGGTGTGCCGCAAGTGCTACATCCACCCGGCGGTGCTGGAGCACTTCAGCCAGGGCGGGCTGGCGAAACTGCCCAGGCCCAGGGTGCGCAAGGGCTTGAAAGCCGAAGAGGTGGGGCTGGCGATGTTTCTTGAGCAACTGCAGACGTCGGCATCACCGATGTAGGAAAAATGACGCAACTGCGCTAGGCTACCGGTCCTTTCCGACCGCAGGACGACCGCCGACGTGAACAACTAAGCCTTCCAACATGTAAACGCAACGAGCCGCCTGGCGCGCTTGTTGGCTTGTGCCACATTGTTCTGGAGGTGCTGATGACTGACGTCAACCGGCTGCCTGTACTTGTTTCCTTGCATCACGTGGGTTTTCAGTTCGCCAATGGCGAGATTCTGCTGGAAGACCTCAACCTGTCTATTGATTGCACCCCTACCGGGATTGTCGGCCGTAATGGCATGGGCAAGAGCGTATTGGCGCGCCTGCTGGCCGGCGTGCTTGTTCCGTCCTGTGGCGTGATCAAATCGTCGGCCCGTATCGCCTATGTCCCACAGACCATTGAGCTGTTACCGGGGCAGACCGTGGCCCAGGCCAGCGGTTGCGCACAAACCCTGGCCGCCCTTGAACGCATGGCCCGGGGTCAAGCGCAGGCTGACGACCTGGAACTGATTGATGATCGCTGGGACCTGGCCGAACGCCTGCGCCAGGCACTGGACGCCGCTGGCCTGGCCGAGATCAGCCCCGACCAGCCCGCCGAACAGCTCAGTGGCGGCCAACTGGCCAGGGTCGCGCTGATAGGTGCTTTACTTCGCGCCCCGCAATTGCTGATTCTCGACGAGCCCACCAACCACCTCGACAGCGCCGGTCGCGACTGGCTGCTGGCGACTCTCAACGCCTGGCGCGGCGCCCTGGTGGTGGTCAGTCATGACCGGCGCCTGCTCAACACCCTGGGGCGAATCATCGAGCTGTCGCCCCTCGGGGCCCGGCTCTACGGCGGCAACTACGACGACTACCGGGCGCAGCGCGATGCCCAGCAGCACGCCGCCCAGGCAGCCCTGGAACATGCCCGCCTGGATCGGCGCCGCGAGCGCCAGCGCCTGAAAAAAGACCTCGACAGCTTCCAGCGCCACGCCGCGAGCGCCCGTAAACATGCCGAGACCGCCAACGTCGATGCCTTCACCAAATCCCGCTGGAAAGGCGCCGCCAACGAAATCGTCAGCAACGTGCGCAGCGCCCATGTGCAACACAAACAGGTGTTGAACGAACGCGTGCGCTCGGCCCATGAACGGGTGGTGGACGAAACACCGACCTTCCTCGCCTTGCCCGGCACCCTCCTGCCTGCTGGCCGCCAAGTGCTAACCCTGACCGACTGCCAACTGCCCTGGCTCGCTCCCCACGCGCCGAGCACCTTTATCAACGCAAGCCTGTGTGGGCCGATACGGGTCGCAGTCCACGGGCCCAATGGTTGCGGCAAGTCCACCCTGCTCAAGCTGCTGGCCGGACAATGGCAACCGGTCAGCGGCGCCTGCACGGTGCACGTACCCTGTGCCTATCTCGATCAACAGTTGACGCTGCTCGATGACCGGCAGTCGATCGTCGAACAACTCAAACTGATGGGCACGCCCCTGGCCGAAGCCGAGCTGCGCACCCGCCTGGCCCTGTTGCAACTGGACGCATTGCGCGTAACCCAACCCATCGGCCAGCTCAGTGGCGGCGAGCGGTTGAAGGCCGCCATGGCGATTGCCGTATGGCGCAAGACCCCGGCGCAATTGCTGCTGCTGGACGAGCCCACCAACCATTTGGACCTGGAGTCGGTAATGGCCTTCGAACAGGCTTTGCAAGGGTTTAGCGGCGCGCTGATTGCGGTCTCCCATGACGCGGCATTTCTGCAGGCACTCAAGCCGACTCACGTCCTGACCTGGGACGCCATGGGCTGGCGCTTGGAGGTGAACTGAAGATGTTCCAAGTCATTGCAGTTCAGAGGAAAGCGTCCTACGGTAGTGGCCGGATAATCTCATTGAGGAACCTCTCGCCGTGCTGCCCTCCTCCCCGAAACCCTTGGTCAATACCGTCCTGCAGCACCAGCACAAATGGCGCGGGCGCATTGGCCTGGCGCTGGTGGCCAGCCTCTCGGTACTGGCCGGCATGACTGACGCCATTGGCTTTATGGCCAGTGGCGATTTTGTCTCGTTCATGAGCGGCAACACCACGCGGCTGGCGGTGGCGATCAGTGAAGGCGACCTGGGGCTGACCGGACGTCTGACGCTGCTGGTGGCGACGTTTATTCTGGGGAACGCCCTGGGTGTGATCATCAGCCGGATCAGCAAGCGCCACGCGTTGCCGCTGTTGCTATGTATTGCCACGCTATTGTGCGGGGCAGCAGCGTGGCCGCTGGCCGAACAATTGCCTGCCGTGCTGGCCGCGATCATTGCCATGGGCATGCTCAATGCGGCGGTGGAACAGGTCAATGGCCTGCCCGTGGGGCTGACTTACGTGACCGGCGCGTTGTCGCGGTTCGGTCGGGGGCTGGGGCGCTGGATGCTGGGGGAGCGTCGCGATGGCTGGCGCGTACAGTTGATTCCCTGGGCCGGGATGTTTGTCGGCGCGGTGATCGGCGCTTTGCTGGAGCATCAGATGGGCATTCGCGCCCTGCTGGTCAGCGGCCTGCTGTCGGCGCTACTGGGCCTGCTGTCGCTGAAGATTCCACGGCGTTGGCACTTGGGTTATATGCCACGCTGAAAAGGTGCCCGCCCAACACAAGGCCTCGACGTCCATGTACTGGTAAAGAGCCATGATGTTGGGCGAGCGCGAGAATATTAAGGCAAAGCCGGCGGTGTGTCCGCCGGGCATTTCTGAAGAAATCTAAGGAAACAAACTACAGACAGGTCGCCAAGGCCGCCAGGCGACGCTTGGCAGCGAAATTATCTTCGGCTGCGTAGTAACTGACGGTGGTGCTGGCGCCGGCACTGCGCACATCGACAAAGTAGTCACCGCCCGTGGTGTAGACCGTATGACCACCGCCTTGCGCCGGCTCCATAAAGCCCCCGGCATCAACGCCGAACACCGCTTCGTCCTGCCAACCGAACTGGATGCACTGGGCAACGACCAGCGCGGCCTTGTCAGAGGCCAGGGTTTTATAGGGCGCGCCTGCGCGTGCGTCTTTCATCTTCGAACCTGCGCAACCGGCCAGCGCCGCCAGGACCAACGCACCTATCACCACCTTCCGCATGCCATCGCTTCCTTGAAAAAAACGCGACTGTACCACTGCCTACAACAACCAGCGAAACAGATAGAACAGCGCCATGCTCGACAGCACCGTGGTCAAGACGCTGCGCGTCCAGAACATCAAGGCCACCGCGCAGATACCGGCCAGCAGGTAGGGGTTGGTGGGGCTCAGGTTGAGCTTGTGCTCGGCCAGGAAAATGATTGGCCCGCAGATCGCCGTCAACATGCCGGGCACCGCAAAACCGAGAAACTCCCGGGCGCCGCGATTCAGGCGAACCGGCAAGCGCGGCTCAAGAAACAGATAACGGTTGAAAAACACCGCCAGGCCCATGCCGATAATCATCACAAAAATCATCGCTGCCCCACTCCCAAGCGCTTGCAGGCATAGCCTGCACTCATGCCCAACAACCCCGAGACCACCACCGCCGACTCCCAGTGCCAGTAGCTGAGCAGTACCGAAAACAGCAGGGCCACCGCCACACACACCACCGTCGGCACATCACGCACCACCGGGGTGATCAAGGCGATAAAGGTCGCGGCGATGGAGAACTCCAGGCCCAGTTGATCGAGGTTGGGGATGCTCTTGCCGAGCACGATGCCGGCCAGGGTGAACAGGTTCCAGGCCACGTAGAACGTCAGGCCCACGCCCAGGGCATACCAGCGGTTGAAGGTCTGGCGGTCGTATTGGCTGACCAGGGCAAAGAACTCGTCGGTCAGCAAAAAGCCCAGGCTCATGCGCCACCGCGCCGGCAAGGGCGACAGGGTGCTGCGCATATGCATGCCATACAGCAGATGCTGAGAGGTCAGCAGCAAGGTGGTGAGCAAAATGGCGATCAGGTTCGCGCCGCTCTTGACCATGCCAATCGCCACCAACTGCGCCGCACCGGCAAACACAATGGCCGACAGGCCCTGGCTTTCCAACGGGGTGAACTGGGCGTCAATCGCCAGGGAACCGGCCAACAGGCCCCATGGGGCACAGGCCAGCGACAGGGGAATAATCGCAATCGCGCCACGGGCGAAAGCGTAATGCGGTAAGGCAGTAGGCATGGACAACAGGCTCATCGGCAAACAGCCCGTAAGCATGCCTGCCAGCGCAGCGATTGTCTTGAATGATCTTGCGCGCGGCTAAGCCGCCGAATCAGGCCAGCTTGACCGACACCCGCTCCACCGCATCCCTGGCCTCACGCAGTTCGTGGGCATCCTGGTTGAGCCGGTGGATGGTGTTGAGCAGGCGCTGGCGCAGCACTTCATCGCTGAGTTTTTCGACAGCGCGCATCAAATCGAAGGCCGCGGTTTCGTTGTTGTCCGCGACGGAATCGAGGGTCTTGCGCAGGTTGCGAGTGGCACGGGTCACACGGTTACTTCCTTTTTCATCAATGGCGGGCACTTTAGGACAGTTGTGTTTCATTTTAATTTCAGTCACTTGCCGGCAATCCCCAGACCCTTGACCTGGATCAACGGGATATTCGTTGCACACTACATATGGATATCCGTATATTCGAATCCTCATATGTTTAGTGGCGCCGATCATGAGCGATCCGTTCTCCCCCCCAGACGTTTTTAAATGCCTGGCCGATGCGACACGCATCAGGCTGATCTTGTTGATCCTGCGCGAAGGCGAGCTGTGCGTCTGCGAGCTGATCCATGCCCTGGATGACAGCCAGCCAAAAATTTCCCGTCACCTGGCACAACTGCGCAGTTGCGCGCTGCTGGTAGACCGTCGCCAGGGCCAGTGGATTTACTACCGCCTAAACCCCCAGTTGCCGCAATGGGTGAGCACGGTGCTGGAGACCACCTTGCAAGCCAATCAAGCCTGGCTGCAAAGCGACGCACAGCGCCTGGCTGCAATGGGTGACCGACCGCAACGCGCCAGCACCTGCTGCTGACCCCTGGAGAACACTTTTATGCTGATCGCCTTCGCGATATTTCTCGTCACCATTGTCTTGGTCATCTGGCAACCCAAAGGCCTGGGGGTTGGCTGGAGCGCATCCATAGGCGCGATCCTGGCCCTGGCTTGCGGCGTCATCAGCCTGGCGGATATCCCCGTGGTGTGGCAGATCATCTGGAATGCCACCGGCACCTTCGTCGCCCTGATCATCATCAGCCTGATCCTCGACGAGGCCGGCTTCTTCGCCTGGGCCGCGCTGCATGTCGCGCGCTGGGGGCGCGGCCGTGGCCGCCGGCTGTTCGCCTATATGGTGCTGCTGGGGGCGCTGGTCTCGGCACTGTTCGCCAATGACGGTGCGGCCCTGATCCTGACGC
Organism: Pseudomonas sp. WS 5410; assembly: GCF_012985645.1. NCBI lineage: Bacteria > Pseudomonadati > Pseudomonadota > Gammaproteobacteria > Pseudomonadales > Pseudomonadaceae > Pseudomonas > Pseudomonas sp. WS 5410. The sequence continues at coordinate 59,920 of NZ_JAAQWS010000019.1, forward strand.
CGATTGTCATGTCGATGCTTCTGGCCCTGCGCTTCTCACCCGCCGCCACCCTGGCCTTCGTGATGGGCGCAGGGTTTATCGCCGACACCGCCAGCCTGCCGCTGGTGGTCTCCAACCTGGTGAATATCGTCTCGGCGGACTACTTCAACATCGGCTTCAACCAGTACGCGGCAGTGATGGTGCCAGTCAACCTGGTCAGCGTCGCCGCTACCCTGGCCGTGCTGCTGTGGTTCTTCCGTCGTGACATCCCGCACAGTTATGACCCCGCCGACCTGCCTGAACCGGCCAGTGCCATTCATGACCCGGCAACTTTCCACGCGGCCTGGTGGGTGCTGGGCATCCTGCTGGTCGGCTGCTTTGCCCTCGAACCCCTGGGTATTCCCATCAGCGCCATCTCGGCCGCCTGCGCCCTGCTCCTGCTGGTGATCGCCGCCAAAGGCCACAAGATTTCCACACGCAAGGTGCTCAAGGAAGCGCCCTGGCAGATCGTGATTTTCTCCCTGGGCATGTACCTGGTGGTCTACGGCCTGCGCAACGCCGGACTGACCACCTACCTCGCCACCTGGCTCAACACCTTCGCCGATTACGGCGTGTGGGGCGCGGCCCTGGGCACCGGGCTGCTGACGGCGCTGCTGTCTTCGGTGATGAACAACCTGCCGACAGTGCTGATCGGCGCGCTGTCCATCGAGGCCAGCCATGCCGTGGGCGTGGTCAAGGAGGCGATGATCTACGCCAACGTGATCGGCAGCGACCTGGGCCCGAAGATCACCCCGATCGGCAGCCTGGCGACGTTGCTCTGGCTGCATATCCTGGCGCGCAAGGGCATCCGTATTACGTGGGGGTACTACTTCAAGGTCGGCATCGTCCTGACCTTGCCGGTGCTATTGCTTACCCTGGCGGCGCTGGCCCTGCGCCTGAGTGTTTAACGGAGAATTGTCATGAAAGTCCTGTTCATCTGCACCGCCAACAGCTGCCGCAGTATCCTCAGCGAAGCCCTGTTCAACCACCTGGCCCCGCCAGGGTTCCATGCCATCAGCGCCGGGAGCTTTCCCAAGGGCCAGGTCCTGCCACGCAGCCTGAGTACATTGCAGGCCGCGGGCATCAGCACCGACGGTTTGTACAGCAAGGGCAATGAGGCCTTTGCAGACAGCCCACCCGACATTGTGATCAGCGTGTGTGACAAAGCCGCCCAGGAAGCCTGCCCGGTGTACTTTGGCCCGGCAATCAAGGCGCATTGGGGGCTTGAGGACCCGTCGGACCTACACGGCGACGAGGCGCAGATTGACGCCGCCTTCCAGGCCACCCTGCAGATCATCGAAACCCGTTGCCGGGCGCTGTTCGACCTCCCGTTCAACCGCCTCGATGCGGCACAGATCAAGGCTGAGCTGGATCGTATTGGCTTGTTATAAGCGGAGAATGTCATGACCACCCTGCCCAACCTCGACCTAACATTGAGCACCCCACTCCACGCTGACACCGCACAACGGCCACGGATTCTCCTGCTCTATGGTTCCAACCGTACGCGCTCTTTCAGCCGACTCCTGGTGGAAGAAGCGGCGCGAGTGCTTCAGCATCTAGGCGCCGAGACACGGATCTTCAACCCCGCCGGCCTGCCAATGCCGGACGATGCTCCAAACGATCATCCCAAGGTCCAGGAACTACTGGCCTTGATGCAATGGTCCGAAGGCCAGGTGTGGTGCTCACCGGAACGGCACGGCTCGATGTCAGCAGTGTTCAAGGCGCAAATCGACTGGGTACCCCTGGCACTGGGTGCCATCCGCCCAACCCAGGGCAAGACCCTGGCGGTGATGCAAGTCTGCGGCGGCTCGCAGTCTTTCAACACTGTCAACCAACTGCGCGTCCTGGGGCGCTGGATGCGTATGCTGACCATCCCCAACCAGTCATCTGTGCCCAAGGCCTTCATGGAGTTCGACGATCAGGACCGGATGAAACCTTCAGCCCTTTATGATCGCGTGGTGGATGTCATGGAAGAGTTGGTCAAGTTCACCCTGCTGGTGCGTGAGCATCCGGAACTGGTGCAGCGTTATTCTGAGCGCAAGGAAGATGCTCAGGCGCTGTCTGACCGGGTCAATCAACGGTCGATCTGAACGCAGGTAAACGCGTATGCTTTGCTGCACCCGATGCCACTGAGCCCACCCCATGAGTTCCCTGCACCACGCCTGGCTGGGCCCTTACGAAATCAGCAGCACCACCTGCACCGGCCTGACCTTTGCCCGGCATAGTCACGACGAGTGCGTGATTGGCGTCAACCTGGTCGGCGCCGAGCAGGTGTGGCTGGACCGGCGCACCTTCGAGGCCGGGCCGGGCAGTATCACCCTGTACAACCCCGGCCAGATTCAGGGCGGCGGCGCGGCCGAGGGGGCACCCTGGCACTTTGTCAGCCTGTACGCCGGGGCCGATCGCCTGGCCACCGACCTTGGGCTGGCGCACCTGGAGTTCGATCGCGCGCTGTGTTTTGCCCCGGAACTGGCGGCGCAACTGGCCCAGGCCGCCAAGGGTGCATTAAGCGCCGACCCACTGGTTTGCGGGCTGAGTGAAGACGCCCTGGTGTTGCTGCTGGGCGAAGTGGTCAGGCTCAGTGGTGTGCGCTTGCCCAGTAGCGCCAGCGCCGGGTCGGGGATGGTGGCCCAGGCTCAGGAACTACTCGCTGCGCAGTTACATCAAGGCGTGGCACTGGAGGACCTGGGCGACGAGTTGGGCCTGTCGAAATTCCACGTCCTGCGCACCTTCCAGAAAGAAACCGGCCTGAGCCCCCGGCAGTGGGCCATGCAGTTGCGTACCCGCCGAGCAAAAGGCCTGCTGCGCAGCGGCCTGAGCGCCGCTGAAGTCGCCCATGAAGTGGGCTTTGCCGACGAGAGCCATCTCAACCGGCACTTCCGTGCGGCGTATGGCATTACCCCTGGCCGTTATCAGAGCGCAATCCGGTCCAAGACAGCTCAGCGCCCCCTGCAGCAAACTGACCTGTAGCAGCCGACGTGTCGGCGAAGGTGCGTGATTGATTTTGGGGTGGTGATGCTGACAATCTTTTTTTCCGCGCTGGTCTTCGGCTTTGTATTTTGCCTGTCCCCTGGCGCAGTGCTGGCAGAGACCCTGCGCCGCGGCCTGCTGCATGGGTTCATCCCGGCATTGCTGGTGCAGGTCGGGTCGCTGGTGGGCGATGCGACCTGGGCGGTGATCGGCCTGACCGGCATGGCCCTGCTGATCCAGCACGACGCGGTACGCGTGCCCCTGACCGCCGTTTGCGCGCTGTACCTGGCCTGGCTCGGTCTGCGCAGCCTGCTGGATGCCTGGCACCTGCCACAACCCGACAGCGCCCCGGCCAGCACCGGGCGCAACGCGCTGATGGTCGGCGCAACCCTCTCCTTGGCCAACCCGAAGAACATTGTGTACTGGGGCGCCCTGGGCAGTGCCCTGGCAGGCATCGTCGGCACCACCCCGAGTCACGGTCAGACCCTGATGTTTTTCGCCGGCTTTATGCTGGCGTCGATCCTGTCGTGTTTTCTGATTGCGGGCTTGGTGAATGTCTTGCGAAAGAACGCCTCGCCAACTTGGCAGCGAATCAGCCATGGCGCCTGCGGCCTGGTATTGATGTATCTGGCGTTATTGGCCGCCTACAGTGTATGAACTTATATATAACGCCAATCTGAATGAAGTCTGAACAAGCGCCCAAACAAGTTCATTATTGATTGACATCCCCTACCTGCCTGAGTAGATTGCCCGTGCCTGCAACTCGGGCCTTATTTCAACCTCACAAAAGAAGCCAATGGACACAGTATCTAGTCGCTGTCCGCTCCCCGTGAATACAGGGGGCGGACGCCAAACCCAGAGTAAAGACGGGACTCGCCTTCCAGGCCGGGTAAGCTGCGCTAGAGCTTGATGCTCCAACGTAACTGCCTTGAGCCGGCGCCAGTCCGGTCCCGAGGTGTGTTATGAATTTCCAGACCCTTGTTCTACCTGATGTACGCACGCTGGCTTCAGCCCTGCGTGCCACGCCGTGCCGTGTTTCCCGGGGCGTTGCCCCCGCGCGCACGGCCCTCGCCTGCCCCTCCCCGCGTATCAGCCCGGTGCACCTGCGTGCTCACTGGCGCCTGTGCCCCACCACCGGCCACCTGGTCCAGCAATGGGACCATGCCGACCCTCAAGATCCACAGAGACGGAACGTTTCCAGCCTGCCTGTTCACGTGCGCCTGTTGTTGAGCGCGCACGCGGCATAAGCCGACTGGAAACAGCAACTTCCTGATAGTTGGTCAATTAATTAACTGGCGTTCTTTGCGAACTAAGCCAGCGGCAGTTTTCTGCGCGCCCGTTAATTAACTCACCTCTTTAAAGTTATTAGAACTGATCGCAAAAATTGCGACTCGGCATGCTCGTGCTCGCCTGCCCGCCAGGCAAGTAATGAGTATGTCGACAGGAGTACACACTATGAGCGCCGTAAAAACCACGCAACTGCCCAACAAGCACCGCGCCACCCATGACAGCAAACTGTCGATGCGTGCCGCCCGCGAAGCGCAAAACGGCCTGGCAGCCACCCTGGCCAACGTCCGGGCGACCAAGGACGGCCTGACCGAACTGGATGCCAGCGCCCGCCTGCAACGCGAAGGCTATAACGAAGTGGCCCACGACAAGCCGCCCCACGCTGTCGTGCAATTCCTCCAGGCCCTGAACAACCCTTTTATCTATGTGCTGCTGACCCTGGCGGTGATCAGCTTTGTCACCGACTACTGGCTGCCGCTGCGCGCCGGTGAGGAAGTCGACCTGACCAAGGTCATTATCATCATGACCATGGTCGCCCTGAGCAGCCTGCTGCGCTTCTGGCAGGAGCATCGCTCGGCCAAATCCGCCGAGGCGCTGAAGGCCATGGTGCGCACTACCGCCACGGTGCTGCGCCGCGAGCAGGTCGGCGCCCAACCCATCCTGCGCGAAGTGCCGATGCGTGAACTGGTGGCCGGCGATATCGTGCAGTTGTCGGCCGGCGACATGATCCCGGCCGATATCCGCCTGATCGAGTCCCGCGACCTGTTTATCAGCCAGGCCGTGCTGACCGGCGAAGCCTTGCCCGTGGAAAAATACGACACCCTGGGCGACGTCACGCAAAAATCCGCCACCCTCAGCGCTGCCGACCAGAGCAACCTGCTGGATCTGCCCAACATCTGCTTCATGGGCACCAACGTGGTCAGCGGCCGCGCCCAGGCAGTGGTGGTGGCGACCGGGCCACGCACCTATTTCGGCTCGCTGGCCAAGGCCATCGTCGGCTCCCGGGTGCAGACCGCCTTTGACCGCGGGGTGAACAGCGTCAGTTGGCTGCTGATCCGCTTTATGCTGGTGATGGTGCCCATCGTGTTTTTCCTCAATGGCTTTTCCAAGGGCGACTGGGGCGACGCATTCCTGTTTGCCCTGGCGGTGGCCGTGGGCCTGACCCCGGAAATGCTGCCGATGATCGTCAGCGCCAACCTGGCCAAGGGCGCGAATGCCATGGCCAAACGCAAAGTGGTGGTCAAACGCCTCAACGCGATCCAGAACTTCGGTTCGATGGACGTGCTGTGCACCGACAAGACCGGCACCCTGACCCAGGACAAAATCATCCTCGAGCACCACGTCAACGCCTTCGGCCAGCGGGACGACCAGGTACTGTCCCTGGCCTGGCTCAACAGCCATCACCAAAGCGGCATGAAGAACCTGATGGACCAGGCGGTGCTCGCGTTTTCCCAGCACAACCCCAAGTTCCAGGTGCCGTTTGCCTACAGCAAGGTCGATGAACTGCCCTTCGACTTTGTTCGTCGGCGCCTGTCGATTGTGGTCAAGGACAGCCACGGCGATCACCTGCTGGTGTGCAAGGGCGCCGTGGAAGAAATGCTCGCTATTGCCACCCATGTGATGGAAGGCGCGAGCGCCGTGGCCCTGGACGAGCGTCGTCGCCAGGAACTGCTGAACACCGCCAACGAGTTCAACGAGGACGGCTTCCGCGTGCTGGTGGTGGCCACGCGCAACATTCCCAAGGCCCTGGCGCGCCAGCAATACACCCCCACCGATGAACGCAACCTGGTGATCCACGGCTTCCTGACTTTCCTCGATCCACCGAAGGAAACCGCCGGCCCGGCGATTGCTGCGCTGCAAGAGATCGGAGTCGCGGTCAAAGTGCTGACCGGTGATAACGCCGTGGTCACCCGCACCATCTGCCGCCAGGTTGGCCTGGAGCCTGGCGAGCCGCTGCTCGGCGTGGATATCGAAGCCATGGACGATGCGACCCTCAAGCAGGAGGTTGAGCAACGCACGGTGTTCGCCAAGCTGACGCCGCTGCAAAAATCCCGGGTGCTCAAGGCTTTGCAGGCCAATGGTCACACCGTGGGTTTCCTCGGCGACGGCATCAACGATGCACCAGCCCTGCGCGATGCCGACGTCGGCATCTCGGTGGACAGCGCGACTGATATTGCCAAGGAATCGGCCGACATCATCCTCCTGGAAAAGAGCCTGATGGTGCTCGAAGAAGGTGTGCTTAAAGGGCGCGAGACCTTCGGCAATATCATGAAGTACCTGAACATGACGGCCAGCTCCAACTTCGGCAACGTGTTCTCGGTGCTGGTGGCCAGTGCGTTCATCCCTTTCATGCCGATGCTGGCGATCCACTTGCTGCTGCAGAACCTGATGTATGACATCTCCCAACTGGCCCTGCCGTGGGACAAGATGGACAAGGAGTACCTGGCCAAGCCCCGCAAGTGGGACGCGCAGAACATCGGGCGCTTTATGATCTGGATCGGGCCGACCTCGTCGATCTTCGACATCACCACCTTTGCCCTGATGTGGTACGTGTTTGCGGCCAATAGTGTGGAAATGCAGACCCTGTTCCAGTCCGGCTGGTTCGTCGAGGGGCTGCTCTCCCAGACCCTGGTGGTGCATATGTTGCGCACCCGCAAGATCCCGTTCTTCCAGAGCACCGCCGCCTGGCCGGTGTTGATGATGACCAGCCTGGTCATCGCCCTGGGGATCTATGTGCCCTTCTCGCCCCTGGGCACGATCGTGGGCCTGCAACCCTTGCCTTGGGCCTACTTCCCTTGGCTGGTCGGCACCTTGCTCGCCTACTGCTGCGTGGCACAGCTGATGAAGACGATCTACATCCGCCGCTTCAAGCAGTGGTACTGAGTTTGCTGTTGTGACCGGGCTGGGTGTGGCAGACAGGTTTGCCACACCCAGCCCACTCCAACAGCACCATCGCTACAGATAATTCTGTTCATTTGGAGCATGACCCCATGCACAAACACACCTTCCTTGCTGCCTTTGACTGGCTACCGGCATCGCGGCAACGGGCGCTGCGGCGCAACCTGATTTTTATCGGCGCCCTCCTGGTGCTCGGCCTGCTGTCCAAGGCCTTCGCCGCCGGTGGCTCCTATGTGGTGGACGATGGCGCCATCAACGCCCCCGGCGAATGCAATATCGACGGCGGCTACACCCGCTCGACATCGCACACCACCCTCTCCGCCGCCTGCACATCCCGCGCAATGCCCAACCTGCAATGGGGCGCCGCCCTCGAGGATGACCCTGAGCAGACCCAACTCAGCCCGCAGCTCAAGGGTTCATTGTGGGCCTGGCAGGATGCCGGCGTGGAGATCGCCTGGGCGGCGGCAGCGCATATCGCGGTGGATCGCCGGCACCCATTCGACGGCGCAGACCTGAGCCTGCCGCTGACCTGGCAAGCGTCTCAGACGCTGCGCTTGAACCTCAACGCCGGCTGGGCCCATGCCTATGACGATGGCGAACAAAACCACCGACTGACCTGGGGCACAGGCCTGGAATACCGCTTGGCGGACTCGTTGACGCTATTGGCAGAACGCTATGGCCAGCAAGGCGGCGACCAGGCCTGGCAAGCTGGGCCGCGGGTGCATCTGGGTCAGCAAGTCGATGTGGACCTGGTGGTCGGACGCAACCTGACCGGGGATCGCGACCGCTGGCTGACCACCGGGGCTACCCTACGGTTCTGAAACACTGGAGGGAGATCAATGTGGGAGCTGTCGAGCCCCGGCGAGGCTGCGATGGCAGTGGTACTGCTGGCATGGATGTTGGCTGAGCCACCGCTTTCGCAGCCTCGCTGGGGCTCGACAGCTCCCACAGGGTTTGTCGGAGTTTGCGGGATCTGTGTTCTCGAACGCGGGCGTCCCACAGCGAACACGTTATGCCAGCGGGCCCAAAATAATGTGGGAGCTGTCGAGCCCCGGCGAGGCTGCGATGGCGGCGGTACGGCTGGCATTGATTTTGGCTGAGCCACCGCTTTCGCAGCCTCGCTGAAGCTCGACAGCTCCCACAGGGTTTGTCGGTGTTTGCGAGATATGTGTTCTCGAACGCGGGCGTCCCACAGCGAACACGTTATGCCAACTGGCACAAAACAATGTGGGAGCTGTCGAGCCCCGGCGAGGCTGCGATGGCGGCGGTATTGCTGGCATTGATGTTGGCTGAGCCACCGCTTTCGCAGCCTCGCTGGGGCTCGACAGCTCCCACAGGGTTTGTCGGTGTTTGCCGGGACTGCGGACCTTAACGCTGGCGCCCTATAGCGAACACGTTCTGCCATCTGGCACAAAATAATGTGGGAGCTGTCGAGCCCCGGCGAGGCTGCGATGGCGGCGGTATGGCTGGCCTTGATGCTGGCTGAGCCACCACTATCGCAGCCGCACTAGGGCTCTGCAGCAAGCACACTCTTCAAGTTGCCTCGGTATCAGGCCGGTTTGGCTTGCTGCTCAAGGTGCAGTTGCAGCTCCGGCTCGATGCCCAGCGCACCTGCCAACTCGTCCAGGTAGTTTCGCTCGGCGTCCTGTTGGTCATCCACCAACATGACGCTGGCCAGGTAGACCTCGGCAGCCACCGCCGGGTCATTGGCATATTCGGCAAAGTCGGTTGCATCCAGGGGCTTGGCGACTTGAGCGTCGAGCCATTGCTGCAAGTCCGGATCGTCGGTGTGGCGCCCGATCTCCTGGGAGATCAAGGCCTTTTCTTTCTCATCAATCCGCCCATCCGCCTTGGCCGCCGCGATCAATGCACGCAGTACCGCATGGCTATGGGCCTCGACATCGGCGCCAGACAACTGGTCAACCGTCTGCAGCGTCTGTTGCGGCGCCGAGGCCTGTTGCCGTTGCCAAGCCTGATACGCCTGGAACGCCATCATCCCCAGTGACGCCAGGGCCGCGTAGTTGGTACCGCCAGTGCGCGCGCGGGTCGATCCGCCCGCCTGGGTCCCGCCCAACATGCCACCCAGACCACCCAGCAGATCGCCGAGGCCGCCACCGCCCGACGCCGTTGCGGAGCCGCCGCCGCGCAGCAACCCACCGAGCAGGCCGCCCAAGCCACCGAGCCCTCCCGCGCCACCCTGGGGTGCCGCCGAGCCGCCTTGCTGCGCCATCGAGGCTTGGCCTGCACGGAGCAGTTGTTCCAGTAGAGCACTGGTGTTCATGGTATCGCCCTCCTTTGGGCTGTGCGCCAGACAATCAACAATAGTCCCTGGAACCGGTAACGCCAAGGCCGCCCAGCAGGCACGGAGTTGGCGACCTGAGCGCACCCCAGCAAACCTGGCGCAGGCCTTTAGCCACCGTGAGAATTCTTCAGATTCGGCACACCAAGACGGGTGGTGAACGTCAGCGCGCGCGTGGGGTCGGAAATATAAGGGCTCGGCCTCAATCGGCCTGGCCTTGAGCGCGAGCATCAACAGATTAGCGGTGCCGCGTACCCTCACAGAAGGAGACGCTGACATGGTCACTCACTTCAAGGTCGCGGGGCACCTCGCTTGCGGCCATCACGGCAATAACCTGACGTCCACGGTGGAACTGAACCGGGTTAAATGCCGCACCTGCCGCAACACCGATGCCTACAAGGAAGCCCGCCGTAACCAGCGCAACGCATCGCGCCGCGCGGCACGCAGAGCCCGCTCCGGTAGCCCCCACAATGACTGGCGCAGCGCCTGGACCCAACGCCTGACCGAGCTGCCCGGCCTGCAGCGCCTACCACGCGGCTTCAGCGGCCAGCCCTTCGTCTGACCCGGTGCGGGGGCCGCAAAACCGGCCCCCTCCAAGGTTATGGGGTCGGCCGTGGCCGGGCCTTGTAGCCCGGCAAGGTCGCGGCATAGGCCAGCGCCTGTTCGCGGGAGCTGAATGAAGCCAGTCGATCATCCTTGGTGCAGACGCGCCATGGGCCGCTATTGACCCGGACAATTTCATAGCCATTGAGCTGCATCTTGTTCAACAGGTGAACGCTCATAGTCACCTCTCCTCTTCCAGAGATAATCCACGGGTTGCCCGGTCCACCATACTCCCGATCCCGGCCCTGCGGCCTACCGAACGTCGCTGACTGCCGTTCGCGCTCACCATGATCCTGCCAAGGGTCCACAGACGATCGGGCTCAGTTTCAACCAGGCATTTATGGTAAAAAACAGCGGCATCAAGTCAACGCACAACCCCTTCCCCTTGATAGCAATGGAGGCTTCATGAAACTGGTTGGCATGCTGGACTCGCCTTATGTACGCCGCGTGGCGATTGCCCTGGACCTGTATGGAGTGGACTTTGAGCAGCAATCCCTCTCGGTGTTCAGCACCTTCGACGAATTCGCCAGGATCAACCCGGTGGTCAAGGCCCCAACCCTGGTGCTCGACGACGGGACGGTGCTGATGGACTCCAGCCTGATCCTGGATTATTTCGAAACCTTGGCGCCGGCCGAAAAAAAACTCTTGCCCCAAACCGCTGCGGCCCGTGCACGGGACCTGCAAGTGATCGGCCTGGCATTGGCCGCCTGTGACAAGAGCGTGCAGATTTACTACGAGCACAACCTGCGGCCCGCAGAGAAGCTGCATGCGCCATGGCTCGATCGGGTAACCGGGCAACTGCTGGCGGCCTATTCGGGCCTGGAAAAACTCTTGGCCAACGCTCCAGGCGAGCCCTTGACCCAGGCGTCGCTGAGCGTCGCGGTGGCATGGTCCTTTAGCCAGTACGCCGTGCCCTCGGTGGTCAAGGCCGAGGACTTTCCCAACCTGCAACGCCACGCCCAGTTGGCCGAGCAACACCCGGCATTCGGCAAATACCCTATCGAATAGGCAGCAGCGCCGCGCCGATCAACCCCGCCAACCCCAGCAGGCACGCCAGGCCAACGCCATAGGCCAGGGTGCGCCAGGGTTGGCGGCGACCCAGGTACATCAAGGTATGTAGCACCCGCGCGACGGTGAACAGGGCAAACAGCCAGGCCGTCGCCACCCCATGGGTGCCCAACGCCACGCACAACCCGCCCAGTGCGAAGAACAGCGGAATATTCTCCAGGTCATTGGCCCAGGCCCTGCTTGCCCGGCTGACGGCGGACAGTTCGTGCACCAGGGCATCGCGCTTGAAAAAACCGGCATCCTCGGGGTTGGTGAACGCCCGGTGCCTGAGGCGGAAAAACCCCTGGTAACAGGAAATCGCCAGCATCTTGGCAAATAACACCAGCACGCACAGGGCAAACACATGCAGGCTGCTGCTCATTGCCGGCCCCTGGCAAAGCCGTTGACCACGATGTACAGCAGCGGGCCGACTGAGACAAAGACCGCCGTCAGTAGCCAATAAGGCAACACACTGGCCAGGGACCGACCCTTGGCGCGGGCGTCGCGGTACATCCACACGCACGCCAGGGCTGCCATCAGGTACAGGTCGATCACCACCTGGGCGGTATCGGGCCTGGATAGCAGCTCAAGACCGAACGCCAGCAGCGACTGCTCGGCCCAGAGCAGGGTACCCAGGGTGTACAGGGAGAACGCCAGCAGGCTGGCAAGGGCGATGTAGGGTCTGTGCATAGGGTCCACCACGCAGGATTGGGCAAGCCGCAGATTAGTGATAACGTCGCCGCCATCTCAATGACCTGCGAGGTCATGGACGCCCCCCGCCCCGCCCTGCCAGAGTCCATCCATGAACCGCCCACCCTTCCCCCGCGCCAACCCCGAGACCGACGCCGGCACCCAACTGCGGCTGTTGCGCCGTCAGGCGAAGTTGAGCCAATTGCAGCTGGCGCTGATCAGTGGCATTTCCCAACGCCACTTGAGCTGTATCGAAACCGGCCGCGCCAAGGCCAGCCCGGGCACCTTGCATAACCTGCTCAGCGCCCTCGAGGTGCCCCTGGAGCAGTGCAACAGCCTGTTCCTGGCCGCCGGCTACGCCCCGCGCTACGAAGCCACGCCGCTCGCAGCGCCGGCAATGGATGCCATTCGGGATGCCATCAGCCATGTACTGAAGGCCAACAATCCGGCGCCGGCGATCGTGCTGGGCAGTCACTGGGAAGTGCTCGCCGCCAATGCCAGCACCCAGGTCTTGTTCGACCTGGTGGGTTTGGCGCCAGACGCTGCACAAGGCCTGAACCTGCTGACCACCCTGCTGCAACCGGGGGGCCTGGGCGACCATCTGCTCAATGCCGACGAGATCCGCAACCTCGCCTGGCAACGGGCTGCCCGTGAAGCACTGGGCAACCCGACCCTGGCCACGCTGCTGCAAAGCCTCCCCGTGCCGCACGGCTCGACACCCCTGGCCAATCAACTGCCGCCGCTGGTGCTGACCCGCGTGAATTCACGGCACGGCGAGCTGGATTTCATGTCCACCTTCACCACGTTCGGCATGCCCCAGGACATCACCGTCACCTCATTGCGCATCGAGCACCTGATCCCGGCCAATCCCCACACTTGGCAGGTCATGACCGCAGCCTACGAACATTCCCTGGACCGCTAGGCGCCGCTGATCAGAACTTGGTCACCACGCCCATGCGCAACGTGCGCCCCGGCGCCGGCATAAAGCTCTGGGCCAGCGGGTCCAGGTAGTAACGGTTCGTCAGGTTGTCCAGCGACACGTTGAACTGGGTGTGGTCTTGCCATTTGTAGTCGAGGAACAGGTCCACCAGCGCCACTTCGCGATAAACCAGTTGCGGCGTGGTGGCGCCGGTCTGCCAGGATTTGTCGGCGGTGACGGTCGGGCCCGAGGTGTAGGTCAGGCGCCCGCCCACGGTCAGGGTCTGGTCAAAGAAGCGCAGGCCCGAGGTCAGGTTACCGGCGACCCGTGGTGGGTTCTGGGTGTTGGTGTACGAGCCCATGAAGCTGCCCGCGGTGCAGTTGGGGGTGTCGTCAAGCTTCCGCCAACGGTTGGAACTGGCCCGCAGGCGCGCGGCGAAGGCCGAGTCACAGGTTTCGGTCTTCAGGTAGTAGGTCGAGGACAGGTCGGCAAAGACCCAACCGGCATCGTATTTCGATTGCAGTTCCAGGCCGCTGGTCTTGAAGCTGTCGGTATTGCTGAAGTTCATCAGGCCCATCAGGCCAGGGCTCGGGTCGTAGTAGCGGGTCACGTAGTTCTTGATGGTGTTATTGAAGTACGCCAGCTTGATCGCCGCCGTGTCGTTGTCCGCCAGCAGGCCTTTTTGCAGGGTGCTCGCGCCGATTTCCCAGTTGCTCGAACGCTCCGGTTTCAGGCCCTTGCCAGGCATGGTCTGCAGGGTGCCCTGGCTGGTTTCGAACAACGAGGGCATGCGCAGGCCCTGGGTGTACGAGGCATAGATGAAGGTATCCGGAGCGATCTCGTAGTTGATGCCGATGGCCGGCGAAAAGGCGCCCTTGCTGTCGCTCTGCTTGCCCGAATAGGTGTAGCCGGTGACCACTTCGCCCACCTGCGACGGATAGACGAGTGTGCCAACGCCCCCATAGTCGTTGTAGCGCGGGCCATCAAACGGGTTGTTGGTGTCGCTGAACACAATCCCGTTGTTCAGGCGCGGGTCGGTGGCGTCGGTGTATTGGCCGTTGGCGTCGGGGAACCACAGCATATTGCCGTAGCTGCCCGGCTTGATCACGTTCACGTAGCGCAACTCGCGCTCCTCGCGCTGGGCGGTCGCGTGCGGTACATGGTCCTTGGTGCGGTAGTAGGTATAGCGCCCGCCGCCCCACACCGTCAGCTCATCCACCGGTTTGTACTCCAGCTTGCCGTTGAGGCTGAATTCCTTGCGCGAACCGTCACGCAGGCTGCGGTTGGCGTTGATATCGTTCTGTGTGGTGACCACGCTCTTTTGCGGCTGCAGTTCCTCGAGCTGGAACGAGCCCCCCAGGTCCAGCTTGAAATCGCCATAGCGCGTATCAAAACGCGAGGTATTGGCCAGTTCACCGCCGATGCGTCGGTCATCCTGGCGCGTCCAGTTGCGGTCCGAACGATAGGCCTGGGATTTGGGCGCCAGCACCGAGGTCAACTGGCTGGTCTTGGCATCGGTCATCCACAGGCTGGTCGTCAGGTCCACCAGCATATTGCCCGTGGGCAGGTAGTGATAGCGGGCGGTGTAGGTGTCGATCTTGGTGCTGCCGCGCGGGTACTGGTAGATACCGCCGGTGCCGAAACGGAAGATGTCCGAGGGCATGATCTCGCCTATGCGCCCATCGTAACGGATGTAGCCGAAGTCGAAGGTGTGGTCATCGGCCGGGCGCAGGGTGGTCTTGAGCAGGATCGACTCGGTCTCTGCCGAGGAGTTGAGCACCTCTTCGCCGGCGTTGTAGGTAGTGGCCACCGTCATGTTTTCCTGGCCATAGCGGTCAAAGGTGCGGTAGCGGTCCTGGCCGTGCTTGCCGGAGAAGTAGTTGCCCTGGTTGCGATGGGCGTAGGCGGCCACCACATCAAACAGGTCATGGGTATAGGCAAACGCCGCGCTGCCCGATTCCGAGTCGGAACCGAACAGGCCGCCACGGTTCTGGTGCGGTTCGGAGTACAGGTCCTCGGTGGTCGAATGGCTGTTGCGCGAGGCCGGCTCGACGCCGTTGTTCCACAGATCGCCCTTCAAGCGCAGGCCCACGTTCTTGCCGTCGCGCAGGATGTCATCGACACCCAGGGTGCGGATTGCCACCGTGCCGCCGATGGCGCTGGAGGTCAGGCTGGGGCCTTTGTCGATGGACACGTCGCTGATCAGGTCGGGGTCGATGTAGCTGCGCTGTTGCGTGCCCGCATAGCCGCGATAGACATCCAGCGCCTGCTGCGAACCGTCGACCGTGACCGCGACCCGGCTTTGCCCCTGGATCCCGCGGATATTCACATCCAGGCCACCGCCATTACGGCTGTCACCCACCTGCACCCCCGGCTGGCCCTTGAGCAGGTCGCCGGCGGAGATCACGCCAAAGCGGCGCACTTCTTCGTTGGAGATATACACCAACGAACGTGGCTCGGTGTACACCGCTTTTTTCTCAAGGTCATCGCCAGTGACTTTCTGCGACGGCAGCACCACGGCACTGGTCGCCGGATGCAGTTCAAAGCTGCCATCGACCTGGCGCTGAAAACTCAAGCCCGTGCCCGCCAATAACTTTGCCAGGCCGGCTTCGGTGCTGAAATCGCCGTGCAGGCCGTTGCTGCGCTTGCCCGCCGTCAGCGTCGAACTGCCCGCCATGCTGATACCCGCCTGCACGCCGAAGCGCGAGAGTGCCTGGTCCAGCGGGCCGGCTTCGATGCTGTAGAGCTGGCGTTCGGCCTGGGCGAAAACCGCCGTGCTGTACAGCGGTTGCAGGCTGAGTAACAACAGACCCAATGTGCGGGTGCGCAAGACACTTGCGGGAGAAATCATGCAGGACTCCTAGAGGTGAAGGCCCACCTGTTTCGGTGGGTTATTCCTAGAGGCCAAGCGAGTCTGGAAAAACTACGGAGGGAACGTAAAAAAATATTCAGACCGGCACCACAGTCACCCAATAGCGGGTCCGCCGCTCGATACGCACGGGCAATGCATGGGCGACCAACGCCAACGCCGCATCGGTATCGTCCAACTGGAAGCTGCCGGTCACGCGCAACGCCGCGACCTGCTCGCTGCATCGCAAGACGCCCGGCCGGTAACGGGACAGTTCGGCCAGCAGCACATCCAGGCGCATGCGCTCGGCGGGCAAAATCCCGCGCAGCCAGGCTTGGGCCAGAAACCCATCGGTTTGCCGTGGCGTGCCCACACCCTGGCGATCGACCTGGGTCTGCCAGCCTGCCGCCACTGATACCGGTGCCGGATGGCGCGGCGAACTCACCTCGACCAGCCCGCGCAATACGGTAATCCACGTGCCCTGCTGATCATGGCGCACCAACAGATTGGCATCCTGGCTACGCAGCAGCGCATCCGGTGTGAGCAGTTGCAGCGGGCGCGATTCAACCCGAGCATCCAGCGCCACTTCGCCCTCGATCAACTGCACGCGACGCAGCTGCGCGCTAAAGTCCAGGCTGACAGCGCTGGCAGTGTTCAACCACAGAGAGCTGCCATCGGCCAGGGTCCAGCGGCGGCGCTCGCCGGTGGCCGTGCGGTACGTGGCAAAGGCTGCGCGCACCAGGGTCGATTCCGCGCCCTGCCAGGACAAACCACCGAGCAGGCCCAGGCCCAACAAGCACTTGAGCACCTGCCGGCGCCGTGCCGGATCGGCCCCGGCCGCCTCCAATGCCCGCCGCGCGGTGACATCGGCCAACAGGTTGGCCCCGGGCTGGAGCATCAGCGGCAGACTGGCGACGCGTTGCCAGGCGTATTCGTGCTCGGCGTTTGCCTGGCGCCAATGCTGCAACGCCTGCTGCTCGGCCGGGCTCATCATTCCGGACTGCACGCGGACGATCCAGTCGATGGCCGTCTCGCGGACTTTCGGTGCAACCGGCTTGCCAGTCATTCAAAACGGCTCGCGTAGCACACGCTGAAAGCCTTGCCCATCGCCCGTTGCACCTGGGCCACGCTCAAGCTCAACTGCGTGGCGATCTGCGGATACGTCAGGCCATCGAGCTGGGACAGGAAGAAGATCTTGCGCACCTGCATCGACAGGCCCACCAGCAGCGAGTCGAGCTGCAGCAGGGTTTCGATCATCAGGTAGCGGGTCTCAGGCGATGGCTCCTCACCTTCCGGCCGGGCGGCGAGTGCTTCCAGGTAAGCCCGCTCTATCGCCTGGCGGCGCCAGCGGTTGATCAGCAAGCCATTGGCAATCGCCGCCAGAAACGCCATGGGCTGGCGCAACTCCCGCACATCCTGCTGCGTGCGCAACACCCGGATAAACGTGTCGTGGGCCAAGTCTTCGGCATCGGCGCAGTGCCCCAGGCGCCGCTGCAACCAGCTGCGCAACCAGGGGTGATGACGGGTGTAGAGTTGTTCGACGGGCGAGACGAGACTGTCGTCGTACATGTCAGGTCCAATGAGCAGCGAATGATAATACTTCTCATTTTAGTGCCCGAACCTGATGCTTGTACAGTCTCGACTGCTCCCATAGGGGATCTCTGCCTGGCACAGAACCTTACACACACCACACATCAACTGTGGGAGCTGGCTTGCCTGCGATGGCGGTGTGTCAGATACCAGAAGTAGCGCCTGAACCACCGCCATCGCGGGCAAGCCCGCTCCCACAGGGGGGGCGGCTGGGCACGCAATTTCCGCCACATAAAGCACTACCGCCGCCCTTCCCAGCTCCCTTATTTTTCCCACGCTGCCTTGGGAATCAGCAAACCATGGTTGCCGTTGTACGCCGCGCGCGCAGGCGATTTCCAACCCTGCAGCAGGGCCGCGTCGAGCCGATAGATCTCCACGCCTAGCGGGCGGCAGACGGTCAGCGGATCCTGGGCATCCGGGCCCCACATCGGCAGCGACAGGTCGCCGCCCGGGCAAGTGGATAGTGCGCACAGCAAGTCGATCTCGGCAAAAAACTCCAGATAATCGCCCTGTTTGGCCGGGCATGCCTTCATGAAGTACATGTCGTCGTGGTTCAGGCCGGTGCACTGGAAGATGTTCAACACATCGTGCACATCGAACTCGGTCAGGCCGTGGGGCAAGATGGCGCGGGTCAGGTTGGAGTGGCAATGGTGGTGGAAGTCCTCGCCGGTGAGCATCTTGTTCACGTATGGGTCGCAGCGCGTGCCCAACAGGTCGTGCAGGCGCCCGCCGTGCTCGTCGATACCGTAGCCGGCCAGGCTGTCATCGGTGATGGTGACCATCGGCCGCAGGAACGGAAGGTTCGACCACAAGCGGTCATAGGTGCTGACGTGGGCGCCTTGCAACTGGCGGGTGCGGGCCGCCCACATGCGCTCGCGCGGATCATTGGCATTCCACACATTGAAGTCGCCAACCTGCGGGCCGACCGGGGTGGTCACGCGGAACACATGACCTGCCGGCACTTTCCAGGCGCGGCCGGTGCGGATCGGCACTTCAAACTGCTCGACCAGGGTGCGCTCGGCATCGCGCACGCGATCATAAAATGCCTGGTCGACCTGCAAGGCAGCACCTTTGCTGACTTGGTAGGCGGCGGGATAGTCCTTGTACATGGGGGGTGCTCCGTTGCAGGGTTTTGCAAGACCATACAACGTGGCATGTGGCGTGCGCCATGCACACAACCCGAAGTGGGAGGGCTTTTGTGGGAGCGGGCTTGCCCGCGATGGCGGTGTTTCAGTCAAGTAGTTTTAACCTGACACACTGCTATCGCGGGCAAGCCCGCTCCCACAAGGGGATCTGCGTTGTTAGTTGAACTCGCCAGAAACCTGCGACCACAGGCTGACCTTCTGCCCGCGATTCTTGAAGAATTCAATCTCGCGCTTGATCCCCGAACTCAAGTCCCAGCCCGGCAGATCGAGGATGATCAATTCTTCCATCATGTCCATGAACAGCGCATCCACCGGCGCCCACAGCTTGCCGATGGTTGCGCTGTCCTTGCCTTCGAACGCCAGGTTGATCGGGTGCGACATCGACACCTGACTGAACACCCCATGACCCGCCTCGATAATCGTGGCCGCCACCTTGTTGCACTGGATAAAGCGCTCGTGGGTGACGGACGCATCGGCATGGCTGTAGGGGCAGGCCAGAAAGATCTTTCTCATTGTTACCTCAGGGCAATGCAAGGGCTCGCACCCTTGCGATGGTTGAACAGTGGCCGTCAGACCGCCTGGGCAGCGGGCACACCGGGAGCATCGGCCTCTTCGCGCTCGCGTTCCTGCGCTTCATAACGCTGGGCGGCGGGCACCGAGATCTTGATCGCGATCGCCACGGCGAGCAGGCCGCCAAACAGCTTGGCGAGCAGGATCGGCATGATCAGCGTCGGCTGGAAGTTCGCGGTAAAGGCCAGGTGATCGCCAATGGTGGCCTGGGCACAGACACCCAGCGCCACACACAGGACCTTATCCCGGGCATTCATTTTCTTGAACAGGTGGTAAACCGCGATGATGTTGGCAAACACCATGACAAACGCCGCCGCACCATCGGCCGACAGCCCGATGTGCTTGCCCAGCACTTCCATGGGTTTCTTGCAGTAGCGGTTGAACAGGTAGCAGATCGGGAACGTACCGGCGAGCATGATGCCGATATAGCCAGCAATCTCGATGGCACGGAACAACTCCTTCTCGTCGGCGAACATCGGGTCAAAGCCCCACACACCGAAATTCTTCATGAAGAACCCGGTGAAGTGCTCAACGATGGCCAACGCCAGGACGATCTTGATAAAGGCGTCCATCAACTTACCGAACACCAGGAACCCGGCCACCATCCACGCCGCCCGGTAGCGCAGGCCGGCAGCCAGCAGGAAGCAGAACACAAACAATGGCGCGAGCAAGCGCACGCAGTCGACAAAACCCAGGCTCAGGTAATGCAACGCCGGCGACGTGGTGGACACAATGTCCCGCACCGGCAGGTTGAAGGCGGTGATCATCATCAGCGACGCAAGCACCGCGAACGGGATGCTGATCAAGCCCGCCATGGCCCCCAGCGCCAGGTACTTGTGGTCCTTGCGCTCGAGCATCATCAGGCCGACCGGGATCAGGTAGACAATGGTCGCGCCGGAGGTGTAGCCGACGATCATGGCGGTGATCCACATGTCGCGGTTCGCCGCCAGGGCATCGGCCAACTGGTAGCCGCCCATGTCCACGGCAATGATCGACAGCGCCGCAATCGACACGTCTGACCCCATCGCACCAAAGTACGGCCCCAGGGCGACCTCGATGAATTTGGACAAGTACGGGATCGCCACCATGATGCCCGCCTGCGCCAGGAACACCGGGCCGATGGAGTGGATGCCGTTGACAAACTCCTTGCCCAGGCCGCTGTCCGGCTTGATCACGGATGCAAACGCGCCAACCACCGCGCCGATCATGATCAGGTAAATAACGTAGTTGCCAAATTCCGCCATTGCTTTCGCTCCATCTGTACTGAATCAATTATTTTTGTAGGAGTACGCCCCAGTTCGGTCGCTCCATTGGCCAAACGCGTTTACAGCTCCATTTGCGGTGTTTTCACACCCTATTACTAACCACTTCCCATGCCAATCGTGTGTTTTATGTGGTTTTGCGGGTTAAACACACTGGAATCGGTCAATTGTATTGCGTAATCTCTGGTCACACCTTTCAAGGCAGCGGACTTTACGGCCGTGAACGACAAACGCCAATACCACGTTCACCTCCCTGCCGCTGGCGCTCAAACGCCCCAGCGCTAGCGACTGCGGCATCATTTGAGTGCCTCGGTAACAGCGCCGCGCCCCTGTGGCGCATTCACGTAGCATCAAGAGGATGATTACCCATGCGCCCCAATGAAAGACGCCAACATATCCTTGAGTTACTACGCCAACGTGAACGCATTTCGGTCGACGAGTTGGCGCGCACCCTCGGCACTTCGCAAGAAACCATACGCCGCGACCTCACGGCCCTGGCCGAAGACGGCCAGGTCACCAAGTTCCATGGCGGTGCCTCGCTGCCCCCCAGTGGTGAGCACGAGAACGCCTTCCAGACCCGAATGAATGAGTTCTCCCACGAGAAACGTGCAGTGGCGCGCTTTGCCGCCGGGCTCTACGCGCCGGGCGACAGTCTGCTGATTGATACTGGCACCACTACCCTGTTCTTCGCCCGTGAACTGGCAAAACTCAACCGCATCACAGTGATCACCAACTCCCTGTTGATCGCCGCCGCCATTGGCGCCAGCGGCAATCGCGTGTTCATGATCGGCGGCGAATACCGCCCCGAATCGGAACAGAATATCGGCGCCCTGGCCATGGAGCAGATCGCCCGTTTCAACGCCGAACATGCCGTGGTCACCATTGGCGCCCTGAACACCGACGGCGCCTTCGATTTCTCCATCGAAGAGGCGGAAATCACCCGCGCGATGATCGCCCGCACACGCTACCTCACGGTGATTGCCGACTCTTCGAAGATGGGCAAGCGTGCGCTGTTCCAGGTGTTCCCCCTGGAGCGCATCGACCGCCTGATCATCGACCGCGCGCCTCTGGGCGAACTGGCCAAGGCCCTGGCAGAGGCCCAGGTTGAAGTGCTGCAAGCCCCTGCCCTGACCCGCCCGGAGTGGTGACTGGTTAACGCCAGTCGCGGCACCGCGTCACCGCGTCACTGAACGTGGCACGCCACTGCTGGGCCTGGGCGGCACTGACTTTCGGGTGGAAGCTGGTGCTGGTATTGCGCGGCGGCTTGAGCGCCACGCCAAGCCCTTTGGCCGCCAGCGCGGCACAGCCGAACGCGGTCAACTCGTCGAAACGCTGAGTGACGATGCAACGCTGCAAGGCATCGGCGAGGAACTGCGCAAAATACGGGCTGCGCGCCAGGCCGCCATCAATCGACAGGTGATCGGTGACGCTGAGAAACCCGTCCATGGCCGTGATCACTTCAACACTGCGCAACGCCACGCCCTCCAGCACCGCCTGGCACATATCCTGGCGTGTGGTGCTGCCGTTCATACCGACCCACAGGGCGGCCGCGCTGCGGTCCCAATGGGGGCAAGCCAGCCCGGACAGCGCCGGCACAAACGCCAGTTGGCGGCCAATGGCCGGAGGCTCGTCAAACGCCGCCAGCTCCGAAAAATCCGTGAACAAGCCGAGCCGCCCGGCCCACTCCACCGCCGCGCTGGCATCGTAGACACCACCGTCCATGGCATAGGTGGGCTTGCCGTCGATCTGCCAGGCAATGGTTGCCAGCAGGCCCTTTTCCGGCGCGCGGATGATCTGCTCGCCGGTCAAGGTCAGGGCAAACGCACCGGTACCGTAGGTGATCTTAGCGTCGCCTTCATTGCGGCAACCATGGCCATAGAGCGAGGCCTGCTGGTCGACAATCGAAGCGGTGACCGGGGTGGCGCCAATCTCGCCAAAGTGCCCGACGGTGTCGCGGATCTGCGGCAGGGTTTCCATCGGCACGCCAAACAGCTCGCAGAGCTGGCTGTCCCACTGCCCGGTCGCCAGGTTCATCAGCGAGGTGCGCGAAGCGGTGGTGACATCGGTGGCAAAGACCCCGGTCAGACGGTCGAGAAAGTACGCATCGGTGGTGCCCAGGCGCAGCCGTCCGGCGCGCAATGCGTTCTGCGCGGCCGGCAGGTTGCGCACGATCCAGGCCAGCTTGCTCGCCGAGAAATACGGGTCGAGCGGCAAACCGGCGCGCTCCAGGGTCAGGGCCTCGCCACCGTCGCCGCGCAACTGGGCGATCTCGGCCGAGGTGCGATTGTCCTGCCAGACGATCACCGGGGATAACGGCTCGCCAGTCTGGGCATCCCACGCCAGGCAACTCTCGCCCTGGTTGGCAAGGCCGATGGCGTCCACCTGGCCGGTGGCCTCCAGGCAACGCTGCAGGTTATTGAGCAATTCCAGTGGATCATGCTCCACCCAACCAGGATGGGGATGGTGTTGCTGATGGCGCAACGAGAGCTGGATATCAGCAGACCCATTGTCACTCACCACCAGCACGCGGGTGCTGGTGGTACCTTGATCGAGCGCGGCAATGCGCATGTTAAAGACTCCTCGGCAGGTCTTGTTATGGGCCGACAAAGTCGACTTCGAGTTGCTGTACGCCCTGGGGCAGGTTCAGGCTGGCGATGGGTATCAAGATCCGCCGCTCGGGCAGCGAACTGTCGGCGCGCGACCAGATCTCCTTACCGTCGGCGCGAACCACCAGGCGCCCTTTCACCCCACGACGAACCCGCAGTTGCAGGTGCTGCAGCCCCGCCACGGCAGACGGGCTCAGGCGCTGCGGTACGCAGAGTTTCAAGTCGCCCCTGCAGGCAATTTCGATACTCGACGCAGCAGACGGTAATTGCCCCTGCAGGTCACGGGCGATCATCGTAGCGATCTTATGGCCTTCGCGAAACGACCAACCTGCCGTCTCGACGGGGCGCAGCAGGTTGCCGGCGGCAAAGTACGCCGGGTCGGAACAGCGCCCGTACTGATCAATATGCGGGCCGCCGCTGTTGGGGTCCAGGCGCAACTCGCTCAAACGCACCAGGCTCGATTCGGGGGTGAACTGGCCGGTGAGCAGCACGCCGTCACAGTCAAACGTCTGGGTCTGCCCGTTGGCCAGGCGCACCGTCGCGCCCTCGACCCGCCCGGTGCCGTGGATTTGCAGGAGTTGCGCGCCAAAATGCATCGGCACCCCGCACAGCCGCGGGAACAGCGACAACGGCCAGCGCGCCGTGGCCCGCGGGTTGGCCTCGATCATGGCCACCGGCTGGATCCCGGCACGCCGGCAACTCATGACCGCCGACAGGCTGACCAGCTCGGTACCGACGATCAATGGGCGTTCAAAGGGCTTGAGGTGCTCCAGGTACAGATAGGATTGGAACGCACCGGTATTGATCACCCCCAGCGGGCGGTCGCCACCCACCAGGCGCGCCGAGCGCGGCGTTTCCCGGGCCCCGGTGGCGATCAGCACCCGACGCGCCTGGATCACCTTGGCGCCCTGCGGGCTGACCACCTCCAGGCGTCCGCCCTGGCCCATCTGCGTCACCGAGTGCTTGACGCGGATATCCACGCCCGCCTTCACCGCCTGCGTGACATTTTTGCGCGCATACGCCGGCCCCGTGTAGACCCGGCCATATTCACGCAGACCAAAGGGTGGATGCCCGCAATGGCGCGGAATACCACCAGCCTCGGGCTCACGCTCGAGCACCACCACCGTGCCCACGCCCAGCTTGCGCAGGGTGATCGCCGCCGACAGTCCCGACGGCCCGCCACCGATAATCGCGACATCAATGTTTTCGACTTCAATGGGCTGCATGACAAACACCTGTTGCAAGGGGAATGGCCAGATGGCCAGCGCTCAGCTCGGCCACCCGCGCCCCACAATAAAAACCCTGGCAGCGCCCCATGCAGGCCCGCGTGCGCCGCTTCAACCCGCCCAGGTCACCGGGCGGCAGCGCGCTGGCCAAGGCATTCTGGATTTCCCGCAGGGTCACCATTTCACAGTGGCAGACGATTTCGCCGTAGCCCGGCCGGTGGTAGTCGCGTGGCAAATGTTCGGCGAGGTTAGGCAGCGTCGGCCATTGCAGGATCGACGCGGGGACTGGCGTGTGCTCGCGCTGATACAGGCTGAACACGTGCCGGGCGATGCCCAGCGCCGCCGTCAGGCCGGTGGAACGGATGCCGCCGACGCTGATCCAGTTCTTACCTTCGACCCGCTGCACCCGATACTCTTTCTTTTCCGTGGCCGGGCGCAACGCAGCATAGGTGGCAGTGACCGGCATGCCGTCGAGCGCGGGAATGCGCTCGACGGCAGCGTCCACCAGTTGGCGCAATACCTCGCTGTCGAGCCCTGCGTGCAGGCGGTCTTCCTGTTCTTCGGCGGTAGGCCCCACCAACAGGTTGCCGTAGACCGTGCGTGTCAGGACGATGCCCTTGGTGCGCTCATTGGGCACCGGCAGGATGATATTGCCCAGATAGCGCGCGGCCGCCTTGTCGAACACCACGAACTGGCCTTTGCGCGGGTGAATGGAAAAGCTCGATGCGCCCAGCAACTGTTGCTCCAGCACATCGCCGAACAACCCGGCGCAGTTGATGATCGTACGGCCGCGGATAAACCCGTTGGTGGTCTCCAGGGCCCAGAGATCGCCATCAAAATAGCCGCCGTTGACCTCGGTGTTGAGGCGCACCTGCGCGCCATGCATCATCGCCTGGAGCAGGTACCCCAAGGGCGCCGACCACGGGTCGATAAGGAATTCGCCAGGCACCTCGACCGCGCCCAGGGCATTGTGCGCCAGGTTCGGTTCCAGGCTGCGCAGCCGCTCGCGGCCGATCAGGCTGACATCGGCAATGCCATTGGCGTGTGCCTGCTCGACGATACCTTGCAGCTTGCCCAGGTCGTCCTCGTTCCAGGCCACCACCATCGCGCCGCTCTTGAGCAGCGGCAGCGACATCTGCTGGTGGATCTCCAGGTATTCCTGGTAGCCGTCCTTCATGCACTGCAGCTCCAGGCTGCCGGTGGGCGCATCGAAGCCGGTGTGCAAGATCGCGCTATTGCCTTTGCTCGCCCCAGACAGGATATCCGGGCTCTTTTCCAGCAACAGCACCCGCGCCCCCTCCAGGGTAAAGCGCCGGACCATCGCGCATCCCACCACGCCACCGCCCACAACGATGACGTCGTAGATACCGCTCTGATTCGGGAAGGGTTTCGTCATGATCAAGCCTATGGGTGAAGTGAACGCATGGAATGCCTTGAAGGGGTGCAGGGCATATGCCACTGACCGAACCGGGGTTGGAATGACCGATTGGCCATGGCGTTTCTCGCAGTGCCCAAGGGCTCTACGCCAGAACAAGCAGTCACAGCCATGCCAGCGCCTAATGTTTATGGGGATCCGAGCTTTAAACACAACGTGGAAAAGGCTGACCGGATCGGTGCGCACAGAGCGGATTCTGTCAAAAAGACGTTACTGTGGATTCGGTCAATACGCGCAAAAACGCTACCTAAATACACATAAACTTTATACATGGTTACCTTTCGACACCTATAAAGCATGACCCAGACCGCTTTCCCACGGCCATATCTCGCTCTACCAGCGCCGATCAGTCAACAAAACCAACAAAAAATGACTGATACCCAAAATTAACCACATGAAATCCGCGCATTAACGACGTGAAGCCATCTTTCTTCGAGTCCTTCTATTAAAGACGTTGAAAGGGGCTGCGCTGAGACCAAGGTGCCCCTCGCCCGAGCAGATTCTGCAGGCGGCACAGGTGCTCAAAGCGATTGACCGGGTGCGCCAACAGCCGAAGGCGACCGCAACAACCAACTGCTGGAGCCCTCCGAAGGCAAGAACCGTGATGCTGACTACCCGCTGGGATTTCTGATCCGTAGCTGATGGAAATAATAGGTAAATCAACAACTGCAGACGCAAGGGAATCATCCGGCGTTAAACCGCTACACAAGGCTAATGCCACGGTCGCTGTTTAACCCCGGACCCATTCCCAAACCTTCAGGCAGTCGCCCTTATGCTCAGTATTCCCAAGCACGTGAAGCCGCAACGTCAGCCACCTCTTGCCTCCAACATCCTCCCCGGACCGCCGCCCTCCCGGCAAAAACGTGAAGCCCCCGACCCCGAAGGCCCCAACGAAAACCCGCGTATCGCAGGTGATCGCGAGCTGGCGATGGAGTATCACTCGGCGCTGTTGCTGGCCGCCAATGGCCAGAGAAACGTCACGATCAACACCCTTGCTCCCGAGTCCACGTTCGGCCAGTGGTGGACGCAACTGTCAAACGCCTTCAAATCGCCCGACATCCGTCAATGGATGCAAGACAAAGGCATCAATCCCCGCTCGATCGAACTGCATCCGCAATCCGGCAAAATCTCCTTCAAGCTCCAGCAGCACCTTGATCCCGAGCAGAAGCGACACACCGTCGGGCAAGACGACGCCCGCTGGGCCGCCATCAGCGGGCCCGTGCTCAAGGCCGGCCAAGTCATCGCTGCGGGCGACAGCGATACGGCCTTCTCGCCGCCGGCAAGCGACCTTATCGAGCCCGTTCCCTACTGGTTGGTCGGGCGCTTTTACAATGAGCGGCTGGACCTCACCGCCCCCTCAATGCGCCAGCGTGCTGCGCAAATCGACCAGAACCAGGGCTTCACACCGCTCGATCCAGCCACCTCGGCCCCCTTGATCAAGTCGCGCAGCCAAGATGAACTGCAAAACCAGGAAGCGCATCTGGGCGACATTGACCACCGGCACCAGGCCATCGCCGAGCTTCGTCACCTGGCAAGGTCGGTCGAGCACGACATCGACTATGCCGGGCAGATCAGGAACCAACTGCACAAAAGCATGATCGAGCTGTCCCCCAACAGCACCTACCAGGCCAACCACACCGAGCAATCGAACAAGGTCAGCCTCCTGCAATTCATCGAAGACCATGGCTGGGACGTGCCCACCACTCATGAGCAGTTGGCAAACCTTGCAACCGCCCTCGCTACGCCAGCCCCCAAGGCACCGGCCAATGGCAACCTGGGTGGAGCGCTGGCCTGGCCCGAACCCCTTGACCGGGCCAGCCAGGAACAACTGCACTCGGATCTACGCGCCGGCAAGTTCGGCGATACCACACTGAGTCCGTTTAACCATGTGCTGGATTACTTGCTGAACGGCAGGCAAATCTCGGCCGAGGACCAAAAACACCCACGGCAGTTGATCGATACCTTGCTCCATTCGC
The DNA here is from genome assembly GCF_012985645.1 of Pseudomonas sp. WS 5410. Classification (NCBI taxonomy): domain Bacteria; kingdom Pseudomonadati; phylum Pseudomonadota; class Gammaproteobacteria; order Pseudomonadales; family Pseudomonadaceae; genus Pseudomonas; species Pseudomonas sp. WS 5410. The sequence goes on from NZ_JAAQWS010000019.1 coordinate 87,309, forward strand.
CCCGGGGCAAGGCACTGGGTAGCGCCATCCAGGCCACTTTCGAGGCGCGCGGCGTCAAAGGCAGTGCCACGGACTGGCTGTTGGCGGCCTTGAACATCGAGAGCGGCAAGCACCTGCATAACCCGTCACCCGGACAGATCGAGGGCTATCGGCTGGTCTCGGAGAACAATACGGGCAAGCCCGCCTCGGCGATCATCAAGGAACTCGCCGCGCACTTGCTCGCCCAAGGCAGCGCTTCGTCCCCTGAGAGCGCGGCAGTCAAGGCCCATCTTTTGCTGGCCAGCCGGGCACCGGAGTTCCTGGTCAAGGGCATTCCGAATCAGGTGACGCCGGGCACCCATAGCTGGGTCAGCCTGGTCACGGCAACCGCGCGCCTCGAAGCAAAAGCGCCAGGCAGCACGGCGACGATGAGCTACGCGCAAATCATGCTCGACGCCGCAACCGCCCCCATCACTGACGAAGAACGTCGTATTGAGTACACGGCGCAGAGCGAGGCGATCAAAGACTGGGGAGCAGCCAACGGCATGGGTTACCCGGCAACACCCGCAGCCATAAATACCGTGCGCGAGGAGTTCAGTGCGCAGATTCGCGAGCTGAAAGAGGCCTCCGAAACCCAACTTGCGCAAATGCCTACCACCAAGGCAATTGCCCTGGAGCAACTGAAGAAAGCCCTGCCGGACATGGACCCGGCACTGTTCGACAAGAAGTGCATTACCTCGCAACCCTCCAGCCGTTATTTCCCGGGCCCCTACTCGATCCTCGACCTGTACATCGATGGTCGCGCGCTCAGCGGGGCTCCCGACTCGGCCGACAATTGGGGGGAGCATGGCCGTGCTTTTGTAAAAGACCTGACGTTTGGGGCGATCACCCTCGAGCCTGATGGCAAACCTGCGGCATGGGTTTCCTCATCTGAGGCGATCAACATCAGTGCTGTCATACCAAAGCTTAAAAACCTGGCGCGCCCGGTGGAGGCCTTCAACGAGACATTTGCGGGCTACGCCAATACGGTCAAGAAAGCCACGGCCACCCAGATCAAGCTGCTTATTTCAAAACTGCCGCTACAAGACCGGGAGAACCTCGAGCTCGGCAAAATATCCATCAGCAAGGAGGTTCGCTACACCCGGGCCGATCACCCCATTCTCGTTGAACCGGGTGTGCTGCTGGTCAAGACCGAGCGCAACGGTAAGGTCATGACCTATGCCATTGACCGATTGAAAGGCACGGTGACCAGGCGACCGAACCAGAGTTACCAGGAGTACGCCCCCACCAGCGGCTTTTTACACGCATCAGGCGGCAAGAGATTCGATGCAGTAAAACCGGCGGGCCCGCACCCGCCTGGCATAACCGATGAAAACCAGGGGGCACAAGGCGCGCCCAACAGCTTCAACAGTGCCCGGACCCGCTACATTGCTGACGCAGTGATCGAGGCCATGGACCTGCCTGCTGTAGAACGCTACGCCAAGGGCGCCACCACCTTTGACACTGAACTACCGTTCTATAAGGCGCTTGAAGAAATCGCCCTGAACCTCATTCCATTTCGCTCAGCCATAAAGAACTTTATAGACGGCAACGTCGGCGAGGGCATTACCGACCTGGCGTTTGATATCTTCGGTTTTGCAATTGGCCTGGGCACCGCAGCCAAAGGTGCCAAAGCCCTCGCAGCCGGAGCATCGGCCCTTTCAAAACTGGGGCGTGCCGGCAAGATCATCGGGCGCGCGGCGGTTGGCGCGCTGAATCCCGTGGGGGGGCTTGATGACCTGGCGCGCGCGGTAGCGAAGCTGGGGCGTACCGCCTACAAGGGGGTCAAATACTTGCGTGGCTCCTACCGCAGCGTGAACCTGCTGGAGTTGGCGAAAAAACCTGATATCGCCGAAGGCACCTACAAGACAGCCAATAGCGCACTTGAAAACAAAGCCTTGGCCAAGTTCGATGAGGCGAGCCAAAAATGGTATGCCTTTGACCCGCACACCCAGCGGGCGTACGGCAAAGCCCTGGACAACTTTGTGGTCACCCCCGACAACCCGATTGCTCTCGGCGGCGACACAACCCAGATCGCCAGCCAGCAGCACGGCCTGGCAGCAACCGGCACGTTCAAGGTTGGCCAGGAGACGACCGAAGGTAACGTCGTCATGTTTCAAGGCAATTGGCATCAATACGACCCACTCAAGAAGCGAGCCTTTGGCCCCCCGATAAAGGAGTTCAAGCCCCACCGGGTAGCGGCCAATGGAGAGGTGAAATCCCTGAATGCCGATTTATCCGGGTATGAAGTCAAACATATCGCCCTGTCAGAACTAAAGATCAAGGGCCGACAGGGCAATGTGTATGTCGGGGGCAGTAATAAAGAGTATGTAAAGGTTGACGGAGCGCTGTATGAATCACGCGTGAAAGATGGCCAGCGCGTGATCGTGCGCGCGGGAGGCGCAAGCCCCGATATCCCCGTCAAGGATCTGGGCGTTGCTGGCTGGGAACCGGTGTCCAGGGGTAACCGTCTGCTGGGCGGTGCCGGGAGCCCGCCCACGCCGTGGCGGCTCGACGAACATACTTATGTCGTGCCGATAGACGATGTCAAAACAACCGGACGCCCACCCTCCCCCTACACGCTCAATTACATGGGTGTGGAACATAGCGTCACGTTCAATAGTTCACTCGGTGCCTGGAAGGCAACGAATACCTCTACCGGTGTTGAAGGGGTTACTGACCAGTATTTCTGGAGAACCGGCAAAGGCAAGTGGCAGCGGGGAACCCTACAACAACTCGGCAAAGCCAAGAAAATCGACGCCCATAGATTCCAGTTCGTGGATGTCAGCCCGCCGATCTCCATACATATCCCGAGAGATGCGAGGCCATTACCCAAACAACTGCATTATTTCTGGGCAGGCCAGGACATCCCCACCAACCTGGTGGAAAACATGGCCAACAATGCCAAGAAAGCCCCAGGCTACCAATCTGTTCTCCACGTAGATGCCGACAACCCAGCTATTTTCCAACAGATAAAAAGCAAGCTGCAGAGCAAGGCTCCCGACCTGACGGTGGTGAATCTCAATGAGGACGAGGTTTTCAAACAGTTGAAAAATGGCGAAATGTACAACTACTTTCGCCAAGGCCAGGGGAAAAACCTGGCCGCCGCATCGGACGTCGCACGCTATCCGATCATGAATAAATACGGCGGCATCTATCTTGATACCGATGATGTGATTCAAGCCGATATCGGCAATGTGGTTTTAAAAGCCGGCGCCAATGACGTTCTTCTTAACAAGCCTGTTGCCCATAGCCTGACCGGCTACAACCCGTTCTATAACACCAGTAACTTTGCTACGCAGCCGGGCAATCCCGTGCTGACGGACATGATCACAGAAATGAACCGACGCTTTTCCGCCAACAAGTCGTACTTCGCCGCCAATCGGCCCACGGTTTCCAGGGGCCCCAATGGACAGGTCCAATTCACCCCCGAGTTCAATGCCTATGAGCGCAAGATCTTTGAGACGGTAGGGCCCAATCTGTTCAATGACATACTTAAAGCGAAAAGGCCCGACATGTACGACCTAGGGTTTGACGGCATTGCCAAAGAATCAAAAGTCGTCAGCAACAAAGTTGTTTCATCCGGACCGAGCGTCAATATCGAAGACGGTCTACGCGAGTTTTACGTGAGCAAGGGCATTGTTCCATCCAACCTGCTGGGTGTGAGGATCAAGGAAATGAAGGAACACTACCTCCCGCTGTTTCACAAATTCAACATCAAGGTGGGTGCTGAGCATTCCTGGATCGACGGCTGACCCCTCACTCGGCGGATGGTCATTCGACCACCCGCCGCACCTTGAGCAATGCCGCGCGCAACGCCCCCTTATCCACCGAGCCCAGCGCCAGCCGGATCGCATGGGGCACCTGCCCCGACACCGAAAACGGCTCGGCGGTGGACACTGAAATCCCCTCCCGCGCCAGGGCCATGGTGACCTGGTCCGCGCGCACCTCCTCCCCCAGGGGCAACCAGAGAAAGTACGAGGCGGGATGGCTGATGTACGCCAGCCCCGCCAGCACCTCGGTCGCCAGCGCCTGGCGGGCCCGGGCGTCCTGGCGTTTTTGCGCCTCCAGCTGTACGACCGTACCGTCCTCGATCCAGCCTACCGCGATGGCCGTCATCACCCCGGGGGCATTCCACACCGTGGCCATGAGCGTGCGCTCCAACGCCGGCACCCATTCCAGGGGCGCAGCGACGAAGCCCACACGCAGGCCGGTGGCGACGCTCTTCGACAGCCCGCCCACATACACGGTGCGTTCCGGCGCCAGCTGCGCCAGCGGTGGCGGCGCGTGTTCGGCGAGGAAGGCATAGGCGGCGTCTTCGATGAGGATCAGCCCATGTTCGCGGGCGATGCGTACCAGTTCCTCACGCTGCTCGAGCCCCAGTACCCAGCCCAGGGGGTTGTGCAGGGTCGGCATGCAGTACACAGCGCGCACCGGGCGCCGGCGACAGACCTGGCGCAGCGCGGCCAGATCCGGCCCGTGCGGCGTAACCGCGATGGCGACGATCTCCAGGTGCAGGACCTCGGCCAGCACCTTGAAACCGGAATAGGTCAACGCATCCACCGCCACCACATCGCCCGGCTTGAGCAATGCCATCATGCTCACCGCCAAGCCATGCTGGGCCCCGCCGACCACCAGCACCTGCTCGGCCGCCACGCTCAGACCACGGTGCAGCAGATGCCGCGCCATGGCCGCCCGCTCATGGGGGCGCCCGGCATGGGGCTGGTAACGCAGCAGCGCTTCCAGGTCGCCGGACAACGCCAACTGGCGCAAGGCGGTGCGCAGCAGGTCGGCCTGGCCCGGCAAGGACGGGTAGTTGAAGTTCAAATCGAGCATGCCCGCCGCCACCGCCATCTGACCAATGCCCTGCCCGGGCGCCAGGGCAATTTCCCGCACAAAGGTGCCGCGCCCGGTCTCGCCGCTGACCAGGCCCATGGCCTCCAGCTCGCTATACACCCGGCTGGCCGTGACCAGGGCCAGGCCATGGCTGGCCGCCAGTTGGCGGTGGGTGGGCAGGCGGGTGCCGGGCACCAGGGTTCCAGCGCGGATATCCCGGGCAAAGGCATCCACCAACGACTTGTAACGGGCACGGGGCATAGGCGATGTATCCATGACAATTTTTTGATTGTCACAATCTTCAGCCCTAGGATGCGCCAAACGCAACCCCGCCCCCTACGAGCACACCCTGCATGGAACAGACCTCTCGGATTATCACCCCCGCGCACAGTCGCAGCGGTTGGATCAATGGCTTGATTGGCGTGCTGATTTTCAGCGGTTCGCTGCCCGCCACCCGCGTGGCGGTGCTGGAGTTCGAGCCGGTATTTCTCACCGTGGCCCGGGCGAGCATCGCCGCCGTGCTGGGCCTGTGCCTGTTGTGGCTGTTCCGGGAACAACGCCCCGCACGCCACCAGTGGCGGCCGTTGCTGATTGTTGCCCTCGGTGTGGTGATCGGTTTTCCGCTGCTGACCGCACTGGCCTTGCAGTACGTGACGTCGGCCCATTCCATCGTATTCATCGGCCTGCTGCCCCTGGCCACCGCAGTGTTTGGCGTACTGCGCGGCGGCGAGCGACCGGGCCCGGTGTTCTGGCTGTTTTCGATCCTCGGCAGCCTGCTGGTGATGGGCTATGCCCTGACCCAGGGCCTGAGCGCCGCCCCCGCCGGCGACTTGCTGATGCTGTTGGCGGTGCTGGTGTGCGGGCTCGGTTATGCCGAAGGGGCCACGCTGTCACGCACCCTCGGCGGCTGGCAGGTGATCTGCTGGGCGCTGGTGGTGTCGCTGCCGGTGGTGGCGCCCCTGACCTTGCTCCTGGCCCCCGCCTCCTTCAGCGGGATCAGCCTGCCGGCGTGGCTGAGCCTGGGTTATGTGGCGCTGTTCAGCATGTTGATCGGCTTTGTGTTCTGGTATCGCGGCTTGGCCCAGGGCGGTATCGCGGCGGTCGGTCAGTTGCAGTTGCTGCAACCTTTTTTCGGCCTGGCGCTGGCGGCCGGCCTGCTGCATGAACAGGTGAGCCTGGGCATGCTGGCGGTGACTGGCGCGGTGATTGCCTGTGTGGCCGGGGCGAAGAAGTTTGCGCGGTAGGGGGCTGCGCCATTAGGCTCATGGATTGGCCAAAAACAATAAGGATCCACGATGCACAGCCCTTCCCTGCAAGACACCACGGCGCCGGACGGCGTCTGTTACGGCTGCGGCCCACGCAATGCCCACGGGCTGCAGATCAAAAGCCGCTGGGATGAAGACGGCGTGCATATCGTCGCCGAGCACCTGCCCGACGCCCAGTATTGCGGCTGGCCCGACCTGGTCTACGGTGGCCTGATTGCGATGCTGGTGGATTGCCACTCCAACTGGACCGCCATGGCCTATCACTACCGTGCCGAGCAGCGCGAACCTGGGGAGGCGCCGCGCATCGACTGCGTGACCGGCAACCTGGGCATCAAATTTATCAAGCCCACCCCCATGGGCGTGCCACTGACCCTGCGCGCCAGGGTCGAGGGCGAGGTCGGGCGCAAGAGCCGCGTGGTCTGTGAGGTGTACGCAGGCGATGTGCTGACGGCGATTGGCGACTCGATCTTCGTGCGCGTCGATACCGGGCAACTGGCGGCGTCGGCCCATGGCCGGCCCGCCTGAGAATGGTCTACATTCAACGCCAAGTGCCGAAAAAAGGAACCTGACGATGACGCGCCTGACCGCCAAAGACTTTGCCCCCGAACTGCTGGAACTCTACGACGGCTATGCCCACGGCAAGATCAACCGTCGCGAGTTTCTCGACCGCGCGGCCCTGTTCACCTTTGGCGGCCTGACCGCCTCGGCGCTGCTGGCCTCCCTGAGCCCCAACTACGCCCTGGCCGAACAGGTGAAGTTCACCGACCCGGACATCGTTGCCGACTACGTCACCTACCCTTCGCCCAAGGGCAACGGCCAGGTGCGTGGTTACCTGGTGCGTCCGGCAAAGGCCAGCGGCAAGCTCCCGGCGGTGGTGGTGGTCCACGAAAACCGTGGGCTCAACCCCTATATCGAAGATGTCGCACGGCGCCTGGGCAAGGCCGGGTTTATCGCCCTGGCACCCGATGGCCTGACCTCGGTGGGCGGCTATCCCGGCAATGATGAAAAAGGCGTGGCACTGCAACAGACCGTCGATCCGACCAAGCTGATGAATGACTTCTTTGCCGCCATTGAGTGGCTGATGAACCATGACGCCAGCACCGGCAAGGTGGGCATCACCGGCTTCTGCTATGGCGGAGGCGTGACCAATGCGGCGGCCGTGGCCTACCCGGAACTGGGCGCGGCGGTGTCGTTCTATGGTCGCCAACCCGAGGCCAAGGACGTACCGAAGATCAAGGCGCCGATCATGTTGCATTTCGGCGAGTTGGATACGCGGATCAACGAAGGCTGGCCGGCCTATGAGGCGGCGTTGAAGGCCGCTGGCACGACCTATGAAGCGTATATCTACAAAGGTGCCAACCACGGCTTCCACAACGACTCGACCCCGCGCTACGACGATGCTGCGGCGAACCTGGCCTGGGAGCGTACCTTGGGCTGGTTCCGTAAATACCTCGTGTAATTGCGGCGGTGGCTTCTCGGACGCCATCGCGGGCAAGCCCGCTCCCACAAGGGATCTTTGCCGGACACACATTTGCGCCGCATCGCAAATCAAATGTGGGAGCTGGCTTGCCTGCGATGGCGGTATACCAGCCGCCAAAATAGTGCCTGAACCACCGCCATCGCGGGCAAGCCCGCTCCCACAGGGGACTTTTGCCGGACACACATTTGCGCCGCATCGCAATTCAAATGTGGGAGCTGGCTTGCCTGCGATGGCGGCATACCAGCCGCCAAAATAGTGCCTGAACCACCGCCATCGCGGGCAAGCCAGCTCCCACAGGGGACTTTTGCCGGACACACATTTGCGCCGCATCACAATTCAAATGTGGGAGCTGGCTTGCCTGCGATGGCGGTATACCAGCCGCCAAAATAGTGCCTGAACCACCGCCATCGCGGGCAAGCCCGCTCCCACAGGGGATCTTTGCCGGACATACATTTGCGCCGCATCGCAAATCAAATGTGGGAGCTGGCTTGCCTGCGATGGCGTCCGAGAAGCCACCGTCACCAGCAAGCCAGGCGCCTACAGGCCCTTCACCTGCTCCAACAGCCATTGCTTGAATGCCAGCATCGCCGGGGTTTCGGCGCGTGACTGCAGGCGCGTCAGCCAGTAGCTGCCGGTGCTGATGCCTACATCGAAGGGCTGGCGGATCACGTCCTGGGCCAATTGCCGCGAGAACATCATCGCCGGCGCCAGCGCCACGCCACTGCCCTGCAACGCCGCTTCCATCATCGCCAGGGACGAATCGAACACGATACTGCGCGGCACCAGGGTGTCGGCGGGCAAGCCTGCGGCCTGGAACCAGAGGTTCCATTCATCCGCCCGGTAAGAGCGCAGCAATGTGTGCTTCAACACATCGTCCGGGCCTTGCAACTGGCGGGCAATCGCCGGCACGCACAACACCGTCAGCGGCGCCTCCAGCAACTCACAGGCATGGGTGCCATGCCAGGCGCCAGCGCCGAAGCGGATCGCGTAATCCAGGCCCTCGGCCGCCACGTCCACGCGGTTGTTATGGGTCGACAACCGCAGATCGATAAACGGGCAGCGCGCCTGGAAATCCGCCAGGCGCGGTAGCAGCCAGCCCACCGCAAACGTGCCCACCGCCCCCACCGTGAGCACCTCACGGTAATGCCCGGCCTGGAACTGGCCGAGGGTCTGGGCGATACGGTCAAAGGACTCGCGCAGCACCGGCAGCAGCGTCTCGCCCTCGCGGGTGAGCATCAGGCCACGGGGCAGGCGCTTGAACAGGATGACGTTGAGCTGTACCTCCAGGCTCTTGACCTGATGGCTGACAGCCGCCTGGGTCACGCACAGCTCGATGGCCGCCCGGGTAAAGCTCAAATGCCGGGCGGAGGCTTCGAAAGCACGCAATGCATTAAGGGGTAAATGGGAACGCAGCATGGTCTAAGGCCAAATTTTTCTAATGACTGGGGCGAGATATCATCGGTTGTCCGGGGCCGGCAAACTGCCTATCTTGGCGGCGCCTGCGCAGGCAGTGATTAACCCGACCCTCCTCAAGGAAGCGACCACATCATGTACCAACATGTGCGCAACGTCACAATTCTCAGCCTATTGCTCGGTGCCGGCAACTGCATGGCCGCTGCCGACCTGCGTCAGGTGGTAGACGCCACCGTCAAGCCGCTGATGCAGCAGCAGGCAATTCCCGGCCTGGCGGTCGCCATCGTGCAAGATGGCAAGGCCCGATACTTTAACTACGGTATTGCCACCAAAGACAACCAGCAACCCGTCAGCGAGAACACCCTGTTCGAGATCGGCTCGGTGAGCAAGACCTTCACCGCCACCCTGGCCGGCTATGCCCAGGCCACTGGCAAGCTGCAGCTCGCGGAGCCGGCCAGCCACTACCTGCCAGCCTTGCGCGGCAGCCTGTTCGATCACATCAGCGTGCTCAACCTGGGCACCTACACCGCTGGCGGGCTGCCGTTGCAGTTCCCCAGCGAGGCGGACAATGCACAGCAAATGATCGGCTACTTCCAGCACTGGAAAGCCACTTTTCCCCCTGGCACCCACCGCCAGTACTCCAACCCCAGCCTGGGCCTGTTCGGCTACCTGGCGGCGCAGAGCCTTCAGCAACCGTTCGATGTGGCCATGGAAAAGACCCTGTTGCCCAAGCTCGGCCTCCAGCACACCTATCTCACAGTGCCCAAGGCGCAAATGGGTCTGTATGCCCAGGGCTACGACAAGGCCGGCAAGCCGTTGCGTGTCAGCCCGGGGGCGCTGGACAGCGAAGCCTACGGGGTGAAGACCAGCCCGGCGGACCTGGCCCGCTACATGGCGCTGAACATGGACCCGACGCCGTTGGAACAACCGCTGCAACAGGCCATCGCCGCCACCCATACCGGCTATTACACCGTGGGCAACACCACCCAGGGCCTGGGATGGGAGATGTACCCTTACCCGCTGAGTGTTGACGAACTGCTCGCCGGTAATTCGACGCCCATGGCCATGGAGCCGCACCCGGTCACCTGGCTGAAACCCGCCCAGCCGCTGCGCGCCAACACCCTGGTAAACAAGACCGGCTCGACCGGTGGCTTTGGCGCCTATATCGCTTATGTACCGAGCAGAGGCATCGGCGTAGTGATCCTGGCGAACAAGAACTACCCCAATGCCGAGCGGGTGAAAGCGGCCCATGCGATCCTGCAGGCCATGGAGCAATAGCCCAGCTTTTTTGAACCCGGCATGTTCCCAATGTGGGAGTGGGCTTGCCCTAAAGCCGGTCAGTTAAGCGAACGCAATGCTCAAAGCAGTGAAAATCAAATGTGGGAGCGGGCTTGCCCGCGAAGACGTCGGCCCAGCCAACATTGATGTTGACTGACCCACCGCTTTCGCGAGCAAGCCCGCTCCCACAGGGGATCTGCGCCAGCGCTATCTCACGCCGCCAGGCCTTTACCGGCCCGCTCCAGATTGCGCCACAACCAGGGCGGCAGCACATCCGGGTCGAGGCTGTCGATCAGGTTCTTCAGGCCCAGCCCCAACTCCGTATCCCCTTCGATCACCAACCGCCGACGAAAGAACAAGGTGTCCGGATCTTCCTGACGGCTGGCCAATAACAGGAACTCGCGCCAGTTGCCGCTGATGGTCACCTGCGCCTCGGCCTTTTCGGCAATGCGCAGTCCGTCCCGGCCCAGGGTCAGGTACCAGCGCAAGCCCAGGTCGGGAATGCGCAGGCACATCCAGCGCCCACGCAGCAGTTCAAAGCCGCCATCGCGCAAAGGTTCGGCCAGGCAGCGATTCAGCGCCTGTTGCAACGCCAGGCGCTGCACCACAAAGGGCACCTTGCGCATCAGCGGCAGTAAGCGGTCGGCGCCCTTGAGCAGCCATTGTTTGCGATTCAGCACAGCCCCACCTCCTCGACCCGCAACATCCCGGCCTGGCCGTGCCAGTAGCCATTGCAACCTTCGACAAACAACGGCGGCGTGGCCCCCTGGCGGACCCGGTCAAAGGCTTCGACGATGCCCACCATGCCCAGGGCCCGTGGGCTCAGGCGCAGCAGGTCGGCGCCGCAACTGACCAGCCCGGGATAGTCGGCCAACAGGTTGGTGACATCCGCCGACATGGTCTGGATGCCATTTAACGTAAACAGCGCCTGCCCTTCCTGGCTGGTCAAGGCCATGCCATCCGGGTAGTTGAGGCAGCAGAACTGGCAGTCATCCTTGGGCCGGTTTTCCGCCCGCGCCGTAAAGCAGCGCGCCGAATAGGCCAGGGGCAGATGCCCATAGGCGAACACTTCGACTTCAGGCAACGGCCGGCCCAGTTCACGCACCTGCTCCAGCACATCGCCAATCAGTGCGGCCGAACATTCCACCGGCGGCACCCAGCGCATCATCCCCGCATCCAGCAATTGCACGAGGGCGTGGCCGTTATACAGATTCAGCGCCGGGCCGCCGACAAAGGGCAGTTTACGTTCGGCGAGCAGCTGCACGGCGCCCATGTCATTGGCCTCCACCAACACCTCGCCGTTGTCACACAGGCGACGCAGGCTCGACAGCTCCGACGCGGCCTCGATCAGGGTCAGGCTCGACAGCACGATTTGCGCGTTACCCGCCGAGCGCAATTCGCGGCCCAGGCCCAACCATTGATCGAGGTTGAACGCGCGGCGTTTGGAGCACACGGTTTCCCCCAGGTAGATCACATCCAGCGCCAGGCTGGCCATCTCGGAGTAGAACTGCCCCAGTTGTTGCTTATCCCAGTAAAACAGCACCGGTCCCAGGCTGAGTTTCATGTACGGCTCCTCATTGCCACGAACGATGGTAGGCGCCCAGGGTGGTCTGGCTGCCTTCGGATAGACCGGCCAGCACACTGCGCCACTGGTCCTTGACCACAAAGCGCTCCGGCGCGCTGCGGTGGGCGTCCAGCGCGGCGCGCCAGACCCCGGTGACTTGCTCGACATACGCCGGGCTGCGCTGGCGGCCTTCGATTTTTACCGCTGCGACGCCCATGGCGATCAACTCGGGGATCAGGTCCAGGGTGTCGAGGCTGGTGGGTTCTTCGAGGGCATGGAAGCGCTTGCCATCAACCATGAAGCGGCCCTTGCACAGGGTCGGGTAGCCTGCCGGCTCGTCCGGGGTGTAGCGGTCGATCAGCACTTCGCTCAGCCGCGCACTCAGGCCGTCGGCGTCTTCACTCCAGCGCACCGCCTTGGCCGGTGAGCACACGCCACACAGGTTCGGCGATTCGCCAGTGATGTACGAAGACAGGTGGCAACGGCCCTCGGCCATGATGCACAGGCTGCCAAAGCCAAACACCTCAATCGGCACCGAGCTGCTGGCGGCCACATGCTTGACCTGGGCCAGGGACAACACCCGGGGCAATACCGCACGACGGATACCGTAGCGCTCGGCGTAGAACTGCAACGCCGCCGCATGGGTAGCCGAGCCCTGTACGGAAAGGTGCAAGGCCATTTGCGGATGGCGGCTGCTGGCGTACTGCAGCACCCCCGGATCACCTGCGATCAGGGCATCCACGCCATGGTCGGCAGCGCGGTCCACCGCCCGTTGCCAGCGCTCCCAGCCCTTGGGCTGCGGGTAGGTATTGACGGCCACATACAGCTTGCGCTGGTGCTGGCGGATATGGGCGACGGCACCGTCGAACTGCTTGTCGTCCATGTTCAGCCCGGCGAAATGCCGGGCGTTGGTGTCATCGCGAAACCCCACGTACACCGCATCGGCACCTTGGCGCACGGCGGCTTTAAGCGCAGGCAGATTGCCTGCCGGGCAGACCAGTTGCATGGTTGATCCTCATCAGAAAATTCATCACCAACACCGCCCCCACAGTGATTTCCATCAAAGGGGGTTACTGCATCAGTTCGGCAAAAGACACGAACCGCACCAGCCCGCCCTTCTCCACTAGCTGATCACGCTCCACAATCGCCAGGCCGTCGGCCCAGCACGCGGCGCTGAGCATCGCCGAGCTTTGCCGGGGGTGCAGCGTGACCCGCGCCTGGCCGTCGAGACCCGGGGTCAGACGTGCGCGCAGGTATTGGCGACGGCGGTTGCGCTGGGCCCAGATAAAATCGGCCGGCACCAGCAGCGGCACTGACGTGACCTCGGTCACACCCTGGGCGCGCAACAGAAACGGACGCACCACCACCAACGCGGTAATCAGTGCGGCCGAAGGGTTGCCGGGCAAACCGATCCACGGCTTGCCGGCTACATCGCCAAACGCCAGGGGCTTGCCCGGCTGAATCGCCAGGCGCCAGAAATCAACGTGGCCCAGTTCCTTGATAGCTTGCTTGAGGTGATCTTCCTCGCCCACCGACACTCCGCCGGAGGTCAGCAGCAGGTCGCATTCCGAGGACGCCAGGCTCAATGCATCGCGGCTGACGGCCAATTCGTCGGCCATCACCCCATAGTCATGCACCTCCACGCCCCAGCCTTGCAGCAAGGCCGCCAGGCAGTGGCGATTGCTGTTGTAGATCTGCCCTGGAGCCAGGTGATCGCCCGGCTCGCGCAGTTCATCACCACTGCTCAACAGGCACACCCGCAACGGTCGATAGACTTTGACCTGGGCCAGCCCGGCAGCCGCCAGCAGGCCCAGTTCCTGGGCGCGCAGGCGCTTGCCGGCCGGCAGCAGCAAGGCGCCCTGGGTCACCTCTTCCCCTTGCTTGCGCACATGCTCACCCGTGCGCATCGGCGGGCACCAGATGCGTTGGCCATAGACCCGGCAACGCTCCTGAGGCACCACGGTGTCGGCCCCGGCCGGCAAGGGTGCGCCGGTAAAAATGCGCATGGTCTGCCCGCTGCCCAACGCCGTCGCGGCCTCCTCGCCAGCGGCAATCCGCCCGGCCAGGCGCAGGTAACCGCCCTCGGCCGGCAGGTCGGCGGCGCGCAAGGCGTAGCCGTCCATGGCGCTGTTGTCCCAGGCCGGCAGGTTTACCGGGGAAAAGATGTCGCCGGCCAACACCCGGCCCAGGGCCTGGGCGGTTTTCACCTGCTGCGTGGACGGCGGTGGCGGTGCCTGGGCCAACAGGCGTTCGATGGCCTCATCCACCGGGATCAGTTCGCCGCTTTCACACACCGATATAGTCATGGCCGCGCCTCACAAGGTTCCAGCACTTGCGCGGCCTGGGGCTTGAGGTGCGGGGCGAAGTTACAGGGCCCGGTGCGGCTGTCCAGTTGCCCCAGGAGGATCTTGTCCCAGCCGGTGCGGCAGGCGCCGGGCGAACCAGGCATGCAGCACACCAGCACGCCATTGCTCATGCCGGCCAGGGCGCGCGATTGCAGGGTCGACATGCCGATCTCTTGCAGGGACACCTGGCGGAACAGTTCGCCAAAGCCTTCGACATGCTTGTCCAGCAGCGGCAATACCGCTTGCGGGGTGTTGTCCCGCGCGGTAAAGCCGGTGCCGCCGGTGGTGAGGATCACTTGCACCTGGGGGTCGGCGATCCATTGCGAAATCTGTGCGCGGATCTGGTAGATATCGTCCACCACCAAGGCCCGGTCAATCAGCGCGTGACCGGCGGCTTGCACACGGTCGCACAGGGTTTGCCCCGAGGTGTCGCTGTCAAAACTGCGCGTATCGCTGATGGTCAGTACGGCGATATTCATTGAGACGAAATTGCGTTGAGTCAGATGTGCCATGGTGAAAATCCCGGAATAAATGAGCAATGGCGCCAGCCTGCACCGCAAAGGCCGGCGAGCCTATTCCTCCGAGGAGGTACCTCTAGGTGAATTCAGGGGGCCAGGCGGCTGCGCTGCCAGGTGCCGTCGTGCAGGCGGTAATCGAGGCGGTCGTGCAGGCGATCGGCGCGGCCCTGCCAGAACTCCACACGCTCGGGTTGCAGGCAGTAACCGCCCCACTCCGCCGGGCGCGGCGGTGGTTGCCCGGCAAAGCGTTGGGTGGCATCGCGCAGACGGCCTTCCAGTTCGGCGCGATGGGCCAGGGGCTGGCTTTGCGGCGACGCCCAGGCGCCGACCTGGCTGGCCAGGGGCCGTGAGTTGAAGTACTCATCGGACAGCTGCGGCGCCAAACGCACGACTGTGCCTTCGATGCGCACCTGGCGCTCCAGGCCCGGCCAGAAAAAGGTCATGGCCGCGCTGGGATTGCTCGCCAGCTCCTGGCCCTTGGCGCTCTGGTAGTGGCCGAAAAAGGTGAAGCCTTCAGCGCTGAAGCCCTTGAGCAAGAGGATCCGGCAATGGGCACGGCCCTGGGCATCGACGGTGGCCAGGGCCATGCTGTTGGCCTCCACCGGCGCCACTTCAGTCTTGCGCGCCTGCTCCAGCCACTGGCCGAACAATACGAGGGGATCGTCCTGTACCAGGTCATCCCGCAAACCGTACAGGGTGTAGTTGCGGCGCATCTGCGCCAGGGAAAGGGGCATGGGGCGAACCTCCGGTCAATTCGCCACAGTCTGATCAGCCGCCGCCCTGCGCACCTTGATCGCGATCAACTGCGCGCTGCGGCATGGCGTCACAGGCCGTTACTTGAGCCCCAGGCGCCGCGCCAGTTTGTGCAGGTTGCTGGAGTCCAGGCCAAGCATGCGCGCAGCGCTGGCCCAGTTATCGCCGGACAGGCTCAACGCCTGGCGCACCTTCTGGCGCTGGCAGTCGTCCACCGCATCGCTCAAGCTCTGGAACGCCGGCGCCGGCACTTCAGGCACAGGGGCCTGGGCCAAGGTGGTGCTGTCGAGATCCAGCAGCTCGGCTTCCAGGGTCATGATCTGGTTGCGATTGCCACCCCGGCTCAACTGCTTCAGGGCGGCGCGGCTGATCACGTGTTCCAGCTCGCGGACATTGCCCGGCCAGGCATAACCGAGCAGGGTCTGCTCGGCCGCCGGAGACAGACGCAAACCGCGCAGGCCCAGGCGCGCCCGGTTGAGCTCCAGGAAATGCCCGGCCAGCAACAGCACATCGTGGCCACGCTCGCGCAGCGCCGGGATCGGTACCGGGTACACCGACAGTCGGTGGTACAGATCGGCGCGAAACAATCCTTGGCGAATGCTCTCGGGCAGTTGGCGGTTGGTCGCGGCGATAATCCGCACATCCACATGCAACGGCTTGTCGGCACCCAGGCGCTGGATCTCGCCGTTCTGCAAGGTGCGCAGCAGTTTGGCCTGCACACTCAACGGCAGCTCGCCCACTTCATCGAGGAACAGCGTGCCGCCGTTGGCCGCATCAAAACGCCCGGCACGGTCGCTGGTGGCGCCGGAAAACGCACCTTTGACATGCCCGAACAACTCGCTCTCGGCCAACGACTCCGGCAACGCCGCGCAGTTGACCTGGATCAGCGGCTTTTTGCTGCGCCGCGACAGGCGATGCAGGCGGCGCGCAAACAACTCCTTGCCCACCCCGGTTTCGCCGAGCAGCAGCACCGGCAGGTCCGAATCGGCGAGCACATCCAGCTCGTTGAGCAGTTGATGCAGCACCGGGCTCTGGCCGAGGATTTCGCCATCTTCGACGCTGGGCAAACCCGCCAGCGGCTCATTGCGCGACAAGCGCAGGCTGCGGTTTTCCTGCTCCAGGCGTGTGACCCGCACCGCGGCCTCGATCTGCAAGGTGCAGCGCTTGAGTTGCTCGCGGGCATTGGCGTCGAAGGTCCCGGCATGCAGCGCATCCAGGGTGATCGCGCCCCAGGGCCGGCCTTCGACGAACAGGCTCACGCCCATGCAGTCATGCACTGGCAGCGGTTCGCCGACCTGGGTATCGAGTAACCCGTCATACGGGTCCGGCAGGCGGCTGTCGGGTTCGAACCAGGTCGGCTCGCGGGACGCCATGATCGCCGCCAGCCGCGGGTGCTGGGCAATCACAAAGCGCCGGCCAAGGGCCTCATGCACCAGCCCCACCGTGGCCACCGGGCGCAGGCTGTCGTCGCCGTCCAGGCGCAACAGGCCCACGGCGCCGCTATGGAAATACTCGCGCAGGGTCTGCACCAGGCGTTGCAGGCGCACAGCATTGGGCAGTTCGACAATCAGATCGGCCGACAGACTTTCACGCAACATGGTCATTACTACCCTTGTATGGTCGGTTCTACCGTGCAGCATCAGGGTGTTCCTGACCACTACAAAAAATTAATCGCTTTTTTTCAATGACTTGCCGGTGGCACAAGGCATGCAATCACCGGTTTATCTGTTCACTTGATGAGGAAACCCGATGAACGCCATCGCCCCGGACAGCCTGCCCCAGGCGCAATTGATCGAGCATTTGCTGCAGCGTTACCACGCCCGCCACCGCGAACAACTGCCGGAACTGATCCGCTTGGCCAGCCGCGTCGAGCAGGTCCACGGCCATCACCTGGCCTGCCCCAATGGCCTGGCCGACTTGTTGCGGGATATCGAGCAGGAACTGGAGGGCCATATGCTCAAGGAGGAACAGGTGCTGTTCCCGATGCTGCAAATGGGCATGGGCCCCCAGGCCGCGCCGCCGATCCAGGTCATGCGCTATGAGCATGAACAACACGGCCAGGCCCTGGAGCAGTTGCTGGCGCTGACCCATCGCATCCAGCCGCCCGCTGACGCGTGCAATACCTGGCGCACCCTGTATCAAGGGCTGGAAGCGTTTCATGCAGACTTGCTGGAGCATATTCATCTGGAAAATGACGTGTTGTTTGTTCGTGCGCTAACAGCCTGAACCCTCTCCGTAGGAGCGAGCTTGCTCGCGCCTACAGGACTCAGCGCAGCATCAGCTTGGCCAGGATCACGATCAGCACCATATGCCCAAGGATGCTGCGGCGAATCCATACCGCCCGCAATGGGCTCAGGCGCTTTTGCGTCAGCCAGTACGCGAGCAACAGGTAATGCCCGATGATGCTCAGCGCCAATACGATCTTCAGGCTCAACATCGCCGAAAAATGACTGGCCCAGGGCGCGCCCAGCACGCCGCGGTAATGCCAGGCCAGGCCGACGCCCGCGCCATACAACAGCACCACCACCCCATGCAGCACCTGCCGCGAACGCCGGGCAATGGCTTGCTCGCTGGTGAACTGCGCCGACCAGGCCAACTCTTCGCGGGCGCGGTGCCAGATGAAAACCTCGAAGAACAGCGTGCCGATAAAGGCGATGGCCGCCAACAGATGCACAATCAATAACCACGAATAGAGCATTGCCGTTCTCCTAGCCCGGATGGCCGTCAACCCGCGCACGCCACAGCATTGGGGCATAGCGCCATAGATACAGGCCCAGGCCCAGGGTCCAGCACAGGCCCGCCAGCCACAGTGCGGCATACGGCCAGATCAGCACCAGCAGCACCCGGCTCAGGCAGGCCAGGTTCAACAGCGTGAAAGCCAGGGTCATGCCCTTGGGCGGCGTCAGAGGCCGGCCGGTATGACCGAGGCTGACCCGCGCGATCATCGCCAGGATCAACCCGCCCATTGCCCCGACCGTCAGCGCATGCACCGCCAGGCTCGGGCTCAGGGGCACGCCCACGTGCCACAGCGCCATACCCAGGCAGGCCACGGCCAGCCAGGCATAGGCCAGGTGCAGCGACCACAGCAGCGGCACGCGCCACAAGCCTGGGTCGTGCCAGCGCACCAGGCGCAGCAGATGACCGAGCCCCAGCAGGGCAAACAACAGGCCGACCCAAAGGCTGGGTATCAGCGCCACGCCGCTGGCATACAGCAGCGCCACCAGCGCCGAGCCTGCCAACAGCAGGTAATCCAGCCACGGCCAGGGCTTCACTGCTTCAGTGCGCCCCAGGCCTCGCTGGGTGAAGAACGGAATCACCCGCCCGCCGATCAAGCCCATCATCGCCGCCACCAGCCACAACCCGGTCAACACCGCCTGGCGCTGCCAGCCTTCGTCACCGCGCAGCAGGCCATACAGGGACAGGCCATCGGCCAGGGCCAACAACAGCAGGACCAGCACAATCGGGTAGTTGCGTTGTTGCCGCACTTTCCACAGGGTCCAGCCCATCAGCCCGGCGACCGCCAGGGGAAAACTCAGCTCCAGCACCGCCAGCAGCGGCCACGGCAGGTTGAACAGCCAGGCCAGGCGTGCGGCCAGCCATACCCCGGCCAGCACCGCCAGGGGCATGCCGCTGATGCCGGGGCGGCCGGTCCAGGTCTGCACCGCCGTAAGCAGGAACCCGCCGATGATTGCCAGGGCAAAACCGAACAGCAGCTCATGGCGATGCCACGCCAGCCAACCGCCCGCCGGCTGCCAGCCCGCATCGCCGGCCAGGGCCAGCAGCCACAGGGGGATCGCCAGCAGCGCCAACAGGCAGCCACCGAGGAAAAATGGCCGGAAAGCCAGGCGAAACAACGGGGTAATCGACATAGCCTTGCGTCGATCCAGCACTTGCATACCACCACTCCTCAAGTCATTGCCGGCCCGATCATCCGGGATTGCCCGCCCCTGGCCCTTGTCGCAGATCAAGCGGGGTCCAGAGGCGGCGCACTATCCTTGGGGCCGTCGCAGGATAAGCGTTGCAAGGGCCGGGCCGAATTCCCCGGTGCGCCGCCCCACCCCTGTGGGAGCTGGCGTGCCCGGGATGCAAACACCTCGGTCTGGCGGTTACACCGCAGCGATGCCATCGCAGGCAAGCCAGCTCCCACAGGGGGGCGGCGTTGTATATGAGGGTTTAAATAACCATTAGAGGGTTAAAAGAACCCTTAAAGGCCAGGTCATTTTGACCCTCAAGGCGCTACAGCCCAGGTTTTACAAGGCCCGTGCCTTGGCCCAGCTCTTGCTCTACCCGGTTATCCCTTATTACTGCCCCCCACGGAGTCACCATGAAAAAAGTCATCCCGCCCCTCGCCTGGTTCGTGATCCTCGGTTCGATGATGGCGGCGGCCAGCGGCCTGTCGTTGTGGCTTGTATGATCCCGTCCCTGAGCTGTTCCAAGGATGCACCCCGGGTTTTGCACCGCGTGCATCATCAGATCCTGCGCAGCCATCACCTGTTCGAGCCGCTCAACGAAGAGCAGATGGATGAGTTGATGGCCAGCAGTCAACTGCTCAGTGTCGACAAGGGCGAGCCGTTGTTCCGCCAGGGCGAACCGGCCGATGCGTTTTACTTCGTGATTGCCGGCGCGGTGAAGGTCTACCGCCTGACCCCGGACGGCCAGGAAAAAGTCTTTGAGGTGATCGGCGAGCGACAGACCTTCGCCGAGGCGATGATGCTGATGGACACCCCCAACTACGTGGCCTGCGCCGAAGCGGTGTGCCCCACGCAGTTGTATCGCCTGTCCAACGCCACCTATATGCGCCTGCTCCATAGCAACAGCCGCCTGACCTTCGCCCTGCTGGGCAAGTTGTGTGTGCGCCTGCACCAGCGAGTCAACGAGATCGAGACCCTGTCGCTGAAAAACGCCACCCACCGGGTGGTGCGCTACCTGATGACGCAATTGGTGCGCCTGCACAGCGTCGACAGTTCGTTCGAACTGCCCATGGCCAAGCAGTTGATCGCCGGACACCTGTCGATCCAACCGGAGACGTTTTCGCGGATCATTCGCCGCTTGATCGACGAAAAAATCATCACCCAGGACGGGCGCCAGATCGCCATTCTCGACCGCCTGCGCCTGGAGCAATTCGAATGAACGCCGTGCGGGTCTGCCTGTATTGCCAACATGCCAACCCGCCGACGCAGACGGCCTGCGAACGCTGCGCCATGCCCCTGCCCGCCTCCACCGCACACCTTGAGGCGCGGCGGCTCAAGCGCTTCCAATGGTTCTGCCTGGGGCTGGCCGTGTTCTGCATCGTGATGTTTTTCTGGCTGCCCCGGGACTTCTACTGATCTTCGGTCAACTGCCGGTAGAGCTGCGGCAAGCGTAACGGCAGTTGCTCCGGCTGACGGATCAGGGTGTAGCCGTGGGCGCCGAACATGTACGGCAAGTAATCCCCGGCCTGTTTGTCGATGGTGATGCAGAACGGCACCAGGCCCTGGCGCCGCGCTTCCATCACGGCCTGGCGGGTGTCCTCCACGCCATAGCGCCCCTCATACAAGTCCAGGTCGTTGGGCTTGCCATCGGTCACAATCAACAGCAGTTTGCGCCGTTGCTTGCAGGCCCCCAGGGTCTGGGTGGCGTGGCGGATGGCTGCGCCCATGCGCGTGTAATAACCCGGTTTCAGGCCCTGGATGCAGCCACGGGTATGGTCGTCGTAGGGTTGCTGGAATGACTTGAGCTGTTGCAGGCGCACCTGCTGGCGACGCAAAGACGAGAAGCCATACAAGGCAAACGCATCGCCCAGGCCCACCAGGCTTTCGCCAAACAGCAACAGGCTGTCGCGGATCACGTCAATGACCTTTTGCGTATCGTTCAAATGGGCGTCGGTGGACATCGACAAATCGGCCAGCAGCAAACAGGCCAGGTCCCGCCGGGTGCGGCGCTGCTCCTTGAACAGGCCACGTTCGGCGCACGCTCCGTGTTGGCGTTCGACATGGAAGTCCAACCACGCCTGCAGGTCCAGTTCTGCGCCCTGGGGCTGTTGGCGCAGCCATTGGCGGTCGGTGCGCAGTTGCTGGAACTGGCGGCGCAAGCGCGCGGCCTGGGGCAACAGGCGCGCCGGCAACGGCTGGGGCGCACTGTCCCGGGGTTGCATCAGTTGCACGTTGACGAAATTCGCTTGCAGGCACTGTTGGCGGTAGTCCCACTCGGGCAACTTGATGCCTTCGCCCAGGGGGATATCGTCGACGTCGGCCGGGGGCAGAACCAGGTGCAGCTTGAGCCCGCCGCTCTTGCGCACGCGCTGGCGCGACAGGCTCAACTGGTCGAGGTCTTCAGCGACCCGCGCGGCATCTT
Organism: Pseudomonas sp. WS 5410; assembly: GCF_012985645.1. Taxonomy (NCBI): domain Bacteria; kingdom Pseudomonadati; phylum Pseudomonadota; class Gammaproteobacteria; order Pseudomonadales; family Pseudomonadaceae; genus Pseudomonas; species Pseudomonas sp. WS 5410. The sequence goes on from NZ_JAAQWS010000019.1 coordinate 109,112, forward strand.
CGTCCTCGGAATCGTCGGCCCAGCGGTCCAGATCGACATGCTCGGTCCAACTGAACAGGTTTTCCAGGCGCACCACCAACAGGCCGCCGTCGCGGCTGTTGTCGTCGACCCGGTTGGCCTGTTTAGGCGCGCCCTGCTGTTCGCCGGGCCGGGTTGCCAGGTCGTCGCCCTCTTCGTCCTGATCTGCGGCCTGCGGGCTGTGCAGGTGCAAGGGTGGATACAGCCACAGCGGCAACGGCCAGGCGGCACGCTCGCTGCGGGGTAACTGGCGGATGCTGCCGGGTTCGCGCAGAGCCTTGCGCAAGGCTTTTTCTACGGCAGCTTCGGCGGGGTTGAGGGTGGCGGGATCGGGGCGCAATTGCAGGTGGGCGTCCACCAGGCGCTGATAACTGGGGAGCATGGCCGGGTAGCGCTGCAACAGCAGCCAGGTCCAGCGCTGGTTGTCCCGGGCCCAGTGGGTCATCGGCCCGGCGTGCGCGGCCAGCAGCGCCAGCCAGCGGTACAGTTCCAGGTTCAGGGCGGCCGAGGGAAACACCGCCAGGCTTGCCGGCAGGCGCAGGCGATGACCATCGCACGAGGCCAGGGGCGCCTGCTGGCAGGTGCCGGCGATGCGCATCAACAGGTTGCGCCGCAGCAGCAGATCGCGCTCGCTGGCGGCTTCCACGGCTATCCCATGGGCGCCGCCCAGGGCGCGGAACAACAGGGCCAGGCTGCGCTGGCGGTCGACCAGATCGACCCGCGCCTCGGGGAAGTCGGCACTGGCGCGGCGGGTGATAAAGCGGTGCCAGACACTGCCGACCCATTCTTCCAACTCAAGGGTAAAGGCCATGTGAAGTGCTCCAGACGTAAAACGGCCCGCAGAACCTGCCGGGCCGCCCTCTTGGGGATTGACGTTTACCGGTTAAGCCGTCACGGGAGCGGCAGAGTTCAAACCCTTGCCCCGCTGCCGGAAGCTCCACAGGTAGCAGAGCAGGCCGAGCAGAAACACCACACCACTGGCCAGGCGTGCCCAGAACAGCACCGTCAGGTGGTCCATGGTGGCCATGAACGGCAGCGCCACACCGTCCACTTGCCAGCGTTGCAGCCAGACCTGCACGGCACCGGCAGCGGTGAGGAACAGGGTGATCATCACCATCGACAGGACCATCATCCAGAAGCCCCAGATCTCCAGGGTCTGCGAGCGTGCATCCGGTGCTTCACCGATACCGCGCAGGCGGGGCATGGCGTAGCTGATCAGGGTCATGACGATCATCGCGTAGGCACCGAAGAACGCCAGGTGGCCGTGGGCGGCGGTCAGTTGGGTACCGTGGGTGTAGAAGTTGACCGGCGCCAGGGTGTGCAGGAACCCCCAGACCCCGGCGCCGAAGAACGCCGTGACCGTGGTGCCCTTGGCCCACAACGTGGCTGCCCGGTTCGGGTGCTGGCGGCGACGCTGTTTGACCATGGTGAAGGCAAACATCACCATCGCCAGGAAAGGCAGGGGCTCCAGGGCCGAGAAGATCGAGCCGACCCACAACCACACCTCAGGCGCGCCGATCCAGAAGAAGTGGTGACCGGTGCCAATGATCCCGGTGATCAGGGCCATGGCGATGATCACGTACAGCCATTTTTCCACGACCTCGCGGTCGACGCCGGTGACCTTGATCAGCACAAAGGCGAGCATCGAGCCCATGATCAGCTCCCACACGCCTTCCACCCAAAGATGCACCACCCACCACCAGTAGAACTTGTCCCGAGCCAGGTTGCCCGGGTTGTAAAACGAGAACAGGAAGAACACCGCCAGGCCGATCAGCCCGGTCATCATCACCATGCTCACGGTGGTCTTGCGGCCCTTGAGCAGGGTCATGCCGATGTTGTAGAGAAAACCCAGGCAGACAACCACGATGCCCATTTTGGTGATGGTCGGCTGTTCCAGGAACTCACGGCCCATGGTCGGCAGCAGTTCGTTATGGGTCAACTTGGCCAGGGCCGCATAGGGCACCAGCAAGTAACCGAGAATGGTCAACACGCCGGCGGCGGCAAACACCCAGAACAACAGGATCGCCAGCTTGGGACTGTGCAACTCGCGGTCGGCCTCTTCCGGCACCAGGTAGTAGGCGGCGCCCATAAACCCGAACAGCAGCCAGACAATCAGCAGGTTGGTGTGGACCATGCGGGCCACGTTGAACGGGATCAGCGGGAACAGGAAGTCGCCGATCACGTATTGCAGGCCCATGATCAAACCGAACAGCACCTGGCCCAGGAACAGGATCAGCGCGAATACAAAGTAGGGTTTGGCGACGGCCTGGGATTGGAATTTCAGATATGGATTGACGGTACGCATCCCTCAGCCCTCCTTGTTTGGCGGCCAGCCATTGGTGTTGATCTTCGAGCTCCATTTGAGGAACTCGGCCATATCGTCCACCTCCTGATCGCTGAGGTTGAATTGCGGCATCGCGCGCCGGCCCGGAACGCCCAAGGGTTGCATCTTCATCCAGGCGTGCAGGAATGGCTTGAACGCTTCATCGCCGCCACGGCGGTTGAACACATTGCCCAGTTCCGGCGCAAAGTACGCGCCCTCGCCCAGCAAGGTGTGGCAGCCGACGCAGTTGTTGCGCTCCCAGACGCCCTTGCCGCGGACCACGGATTCGGTGAGTAGCTCCTGATTACTGCGAGAGGGAAAGGTTTGTTCGGTGTGGTAGGTCAGGGCCAGGAATATCAGGAAGAAGAACACGCTTCCTCCGAAGTAGATATTCCTGGCCATGCCCTTGGTGAAGGTCTCTGACATGGTCGCTTCCTCATTGCTTGGCAGGGACCATGATAGGAAGTGAGGGGGTAAAAGCTGCTTGATGGCGATCAAGAAATGCTGATGGTTTTGGTCGGGTATTGGGTATTGGTTGGGGTTGGGGGTTGGGTACATATCCGTTGCTGCGGTAACGGCGGCTATTGGTTCCGCCCTTACGGCGGCTCACTTTGGAAGAGCCCCAAAGTAAGCAAAGGGCTCTTGCCCCACCACTCGGCACCTCGCCCAGGCTCGGTGTGCCCGTCATCCGACATTGATTTGGGGGGCCGCCGCGATGGGCCATCCATGGCCCAGCGCGGCTAACCCGGCGTCCTGCCGGGTTACCCCCCAAATCAATATCGGATGACGGCCAGCGTGGTTTAACGGGGCGCCTAAGATCAACATCACAAGCAAAGCGAGGCGGCCTGACAGCCGACCTGACCGTCGAAGCGTGCGCGTACCCCTGTGGGAGCTGGCTTGCCTGCGATGGTCGTTAACGATGACAAATGAATACCTGACACTCTGATGTGTTTTTTCGGGCGCCATCGCGGGCAAGCCCGCTCCCACAGGGGAGTGCAGCTTCGCGCTGTTGCTCTGCTTTTGATCTGGCTTTTGATCTTGATCTCAGGCGCCCCGTTAAACCACGATGGCCGCAGGCAGGTATTGCGCAGTGGGCACCCCGGCATGGATGCCGGGGTAGCCGCGACACGGC